>JALZLU010000347.1 GCA_030858685.1 Chloroflexota bacterium
AACAGGTTGCGGGCGAGGAGCCAGGAGGGCCAGGCGAGGGTGATCGGAGACTCGACATCCCCTCCGTTG
Organism: Chloroflexota bacterium; assembly: GCA_030858685.1. Taxonomy (GTDB): domain Bacteria; phylum Chloroflexota; class Limnocylindria; order Limnocylindrales; family CSP1-4; genus Palsa-1032. The sequence continues at coordinate 70 of JALZLU010000347.1, forward strand.
TCGACGGCCTGGGCACGTTGATCGACGCCAGCCTGGTGCAAACCGAAATTTCCCCCTCTGGCGCAGGTACGCGCTACCGGATGCTGGAGACGATCCGCGAGTTTGCCCTGGGGCGCCTGGAGGCAAGCGGCGAGGCCGATCGAATCCGGCGCGCTCACGCGGTCTACTTCCTGGCCCTCGCCGAGCGATACGAGTACGCGGAACTCTTCCCGAAGGGGGACCACATTCTGACCCTAGTGGAGGCCGAGCACGCCAACCTGCGGGCGGCCCTGGGCTGGCTTCATGAAGCGGGCGAGGTGGAGATGCTCTTGCGGCTCGCATCCGCGCTGGGCCGCTTTTGGTCCGCCCTCGGCCACTACCAGGAGGGTGGCGACTGGCTGGAACGGGCCCTGGCCCACGACGGCCCAGTAGGCGATCGGGCCAGGGCCCTCGTCGCCCTCGGCTACATCAAGCTCTACCTGGGGATGGACCGGGAGGCGGAACCCAATCTGACCGAGGGACTGGCCGGCTGCCGGGACCAGGGCAACACCTTAAATGTGGCCCGGGCCCTGATCGGGCTCGGTGCGCTGGCCACCCTGGAGGGCGACTTCGGCCGCGGCGGCGCGCTCCTGGAAGATTGCCTCGCTGCAGCCCAGCCCGTGGCCGACCGTCGACAGGCCGGGATCGTGGAAGGCTGGGCACTGATCAACCTCGCCGTCATCGCCCGCGCCCTAGGCGACCACGGGCTGGCCGGCGATCACCTCGCGGGGGCCTACCGCCGCCTGCGCGACGCGGGGGACATCGCCGGGACGATCATGTCGCTGGGCGACCTCGGCGACCTGGCGCGAGAACAGGGGAGTCACGCGCAGGCGCTGGGGCTGTACCGGGAGGCGCTGGGCCTGGGCCGGGAGCGCACGAGTACGTCCGGAATCACCTACGCGGTCGAGGGCGTGGGGATGGTCGCCGTCGCCGTCGGGCAGGGGGAACGCGGCGCCAGGTTGCTGGGCGCGGCCGAGGCCTTGCGCGAACGGACCGGGCTCCGGTTCAGGGTGGTTGAAAACCAGGTGGCCCTGGAGCAAGCCGTAACCACCGCCTGCGCCGCGCTGGGCGAGGAAGTGTTCGCAACGGCCTGGGCCGGCGGCCGGAGCCTGGGGCCGTTGCCGGCGCTCGAGGTCGCGCTCGAGCCATTCTCGATCACCGCTGCCTCAATCAGCGCTCCATTAAGCGGTGCGTCCCTGACCCCACGCGAGGCGGAAGTCCTGCATCTCCTGGCCGCCGGCCAGACCGACTCCGCCATCGCCGCGACGCTCTTCATCAGCGTCCGCACAGTCGAGAACCATGTTGCCCACATCCTCGCCAAACTCGGCGTCCGCACCCGCGCCGCCGCTGTCCAGGCGGCGGGCCTGGCTCCACCGACGCCTGACCTACCGGCCTGATGCCTTGGGCCTGCTGTTCACTGGTAGTGTGCAGTACCTACGCGGGGGAATGAGTACCCCGGCCCCCCCGAAACTGAGTACTCCCCGGATTGCCCCACGCGTCTGCGCTCCCCTAACGTGGTTAAGAGAACGATTCCGCAATCGCTCCCGACGACAGCGTGCCGTCGCCGGGAACATGACGACCGGAACCAGGCGGAATGCGATCGGCGACGCGGGTCTTCCGCGGCGCCAGCCACGAACCAGGGAGCACCCCATGAATCCGAACCGTTTCGACCAAATCTCCCGGCGTTTCAGTGAGCAGCGTCTGTCCCGCCGGACCGCCCTGGGCGCCAGCCTCGCCGCCGTAGCCGTAACCAGCACCAGCCTCGCCGTCGCCCAGGAGGCCACGCCGGCCGCCACACCGGAGCCGGAGACGGCTCCCTCACCGGTCACGGAGCAGCCCCCTACCCAGCTCTTCGTGCAGTCGTTCCAGTCCGGCAGCATCGCCCCCTCCACCAGCGAGTTCGGCACCCACACCGTCACGCTCGCCCAGGGCATGGGCCAGACGATCGTCTTCAACGACCGCCCCTCGCGCGAAGTAGGCACCAGCCCTACCCCGGCC
>JALZLU010000187.1 GCA_030858685.1 Chloroflexota bacterium
GCCGGCGTGACCCTGGCCGAAGGGCAGATCGCTGATGTCTCACCAGCCTGGGCGGCATTTCCCGGCGAGGCCACGCAACACCTCAAGGAGGGTCTGCTGCTGGTCATCGACTACGGGCACGCCGCGCCTGAACTGTACGGTCCGCGTCGCCTGGCAGGCAGCCTGCTCACCTACCGTGGAAATCGTGTCGGAGGTGACCCGTTCCGGGCTGTCGGGCGGCAGGATCTCACCGCGCATGTGGACCTCTCGGCCGTGGAACGGGGCGCAGAGGCGGCTGGCCTGACTGCGCTGGGATGCACCACGCAGGCGGAGTTCCTGGTCGGTCTGGGGCTGGGTGACGCACTGAGCGAGCTGAGAGGTGCGGCCGATACGGATCCGACCGCGTACGTGGAAGCACGGGCGGCCGTGGCGCGTTTCCTGGACCCTCGCCACCTGGGCGGATTCCGCGTGCTGGGCTTTGGGCGACGGCTGGAGGCGCAGGCGCCGCTACGGGGTTTTTCGTTCCGCGTCGAGCGCTAGGCGACAGGCGTGCACATCGAAGAGGTCCGCCGCCGGCTGATGCCGCTACCCGCGCCACTGCCCAGTGGCCCCGCAGCCATCGACCCCCTCGTGCTTGGCCAGCCCGGCGCGCTAGCGGACTGGATGCGTCGGACGGCCGGAGCGGTGCCGCGCGACGCGGCAGGACTTGTCCTGCTGGTGCCCGGTCCGGATGACGCGGCGCACGTGATCCTCACCGTGCGGCCCGGCGGCGACATGCGACACCCCGGCCAGATCAGCCTGCCTGGTGGCGCGGCGGAGGCCGCGGACGACTTCCCCGTGGGCACCGCGCTGCGCGAAGCCGCCGAGGAGATCTCGCTCGATCCTGTGGTCGCCGGAGTCGACATCATGGGCACGCTCGATATCGTGGACGTGCGCGTATCGGGCTTCATGCTGGTGCCCGTCGTCGCTGTGGCCTCTCGAGCCCCGGTGCTGGACCGCCACGAACGGGAAGTGGCCGCCATCCTGTCTGTGCCGGTGAGCACGTTCCTGCCCGGGGCACCGATCCGCATCGTGGAGTCCGAACGCGACGGCTACCAGCTCCGCTACGGTGCGTTCCCGTTCGGCGACCACGACATCTGGGGCGCCACGGCGCGGGTGCTGGGCCAGCTCGGCGCCGTGCTCGGTGAGCCGATCGAGCCGACGTAGCCGAACTGGCGAGGCCCTACCAGGGTTCGCCCTCGTCCCGATCATAGTCATCGCGCTTGAGGTTGCGCTCGGCGAGTCCGCCCTGTGCCGGCGTGGCGCCCCCCGCCCCGACCTGCCTGGCCACCCCCTTCAGCAGCAGCGGCCCGCCCTCGGTCCCCTCGGGCAGCTCCACCACGATGGCGCGCATCTCGGAACCGTCCGTGTATGCCCCGTGCGGCACGTCCGGCGGCCAGACCACGGCCTCGCCGTGGTTGACGCGCAGCCGTTCTTCACCGACCTGCACGAAACCGCCTCCGCTGATGACGATGAAGTAGGTCAGGTTGGGGTTGGAGTGCGGTGTGATCACGCCGTGGCGCGAGAAGGCCAGCTCGGAGATGACACCGCGCTCATCGGAGTGGATGACCTGTCCGGTCATGCCCGTCGTGCCCGGCGGGCCCTCCGGCCGTCTGTGCCCCGGACCGAAGTGACGGATCTCCATGGTGCGCGGGCCGCCTCGCGCCTAGCGACGCCGGCGGCGGCGGGAACGCTCCGAGCGCTTGGGTCGGATGGTCTGCTCCGGGTGCTTGTGCTTCTGTTGCGAGTAGAAGCGCGCGCGTCGCAATTGCTGGTTGTAGGCCTCGATGAGCGGCGGGAAGCGCACGAAGCGGATGTACAGATACGCCGCGATGCCTACCAGCAAGGCCGTCAGCGGGAAGATGAAGTAGAACCTGAAGACCCAGGAAGCCAGCACGACCGAGAACGTCGCCAGACCGGTCCAGAGCATCCATTCCTGGAGGTTGACCAGCGGAAAGTGGCGGTGCAGACGCCGTGTCTGGACGTTGTAAAGAAGGATCTGGGCCAGGAGGAAAGCGCCGGAGGCGATGACCAGGGGCAGCGTCAGGTCCGGCAGCCCACCCGAGAATTCCATGAATGGCGGACCGAGCAGGTAATCCCAGGGCATCAGCTTCAAGGCGTTCTCTCCATCGGTCGGCGGCTGGGAGCGAGGATAGCAGTCCTCCCCTCCCAGGGGCCGCTACCCCCCGTCCGGTAGCCGACCGATCGCCGCAGGCTGCCTTGTTATACTCGCCGCTCCCGCCGGCGTCCTGCCCAGGACGCGTCGCCGCGGACCGAGGGGATGGAGGACACGGCTTGCGAGCCCTGCTCTCGGTCGCGAATCGTGATGGCATCAGCTCCCTGGCGCGCGACCTGCTTGACCTGGGTGTCGAGATCTTCGCCACCGACGGCACCCGCGCGACCCTGGCCGCCGAAGGCATCGAGGTCGCCTCCATCAGCGAGCTGACTTCCGCACCGTCGCTCATCGGTGGCCAGGTCAAGACCTTCCATCCCAGTGTCTATGCCGGCATCCTGGCTCGACGCCACGTTCCGGCCGACCTGGAGGAGCTGGCCGCGCAGGGCATCGGCCTGCTCGATCTGGTCATCGTCAACGTCAAACCCTTTGCGCCCCAGGTCGGCTCGGGCATCGTGCCCATCGACGAAGCCATCGAGATGATCGATGTGGGCGGCGTTGCCCTTCTCTCCGCGGCTGCCCGCAACTATGCCGGCGTGGCGGCCGTGTGCGATCCGGGCGCCTACGCCACGGTGGTCGAGGAGATCCGCGAGCTGAGCCAGGTCTCGGCAGAGACGCGGCAGCGCCTGGCGGCCGAGTCCTTCGCCATGATCGCCGCGTATCACGCGCAGGTGGCCGGTTATCTCCACCACATCAGCAACGTGCGCTTCCCGGCGCGCCTGACGGTCGTGCTGGAGAAGATGCGCGACCTGCCCTACGGCGAGAACCCGCACCAGAGCGCGGCCTTCTATCGCGAGACGACCCATCGCACGCGGTCGCTGGCGGATGCCACCCAGCTGCAGGGCGACGATCCCTCCTTCAACGACCTGGTCGACCTGGATGCCGCATTCCGCATCGCGGCGGACTTCTCCGTGCCCACGGTGTGCATCGTGAAGCGCGGCAATCCCGTCGGACTGGCCTCGCACGACTCGCTGGCCGAGGCGTACCGGCGGGCGCTGCAGACCGATCCGGTGAGCGCCTACGGTGCCGTCGTGGCTGTGAATCGCCGCCTTGACGAGGACACCGCCGCAGAGATCTGCCGCAACGCGTACGAGGCGGTGGCGGCTCCCGGCTACACCGACGACGCCCGCGCGATCTTCCGCACGAGGAGCGACCTGGCGGTCATCTCCGTGCCCGACACGCCTTCCGGCGGCCTGGCCGACTACGGCATCGCCAACCTCGACTTCCACCGCGTGGAGGGCGGCCTTCTGGTGGAGACCATCGACCGCCTGGAGCTTGACCGGACGCAGTTGAACGTGGTCACCAAGCGCCGGCCGACCCTCGAGGAACTCAATGACCTGCTCTTCGCCTGGCGCGCGGTGCGCCACGTGACCTCCAACGCGGTCGTGCTCGCGCGCAGCGGCGCCCTCGTGGGCGTTGGCGCCGGGCAGGCCAGCCGCCTGGTGGCGGTGGAGATCGCACTGCACCGGGCGGCCGAGCGCTCGACCTTGAGCTGTCTCGCTTCGGACGCCTACTTCCCCTTCGCCGACGCCATCCAGCTGGCCGCCGAGCGCGGCGTCACGGCCATCATCCAACCCGGCGGTTCCGTCCGCGACGGGATGGCCATCGACATCGCCGACCGGCACCACATGGCCATGGTCTTCACCGGGCGACGACACTTCCGCCACTAGTCCCGATCCACCCCTGGACGCGGCCTGCCGCGCCCGACCACGGAGGCGCCCATGGAAACGCTGCTCGCGCTGGAAATGGTTCGCGTCACGGAGGCGGCCGCCATCGCCTCGGCCCGGCTGATGGGGCGCGGCGATGGTCATGCCGCAGATCAGGCCGCCACGGAAGCCATGCGTCGCACGATGGATGAGGTCGAGATGCGCGGCACCATCGTCATCGGTGAGGGCGAGCGTGACGAGGCGCCCATGCTCTGGATCGGCGAGCCGGTCGGCGTCGGCCATGACGATCACCCGGCGATCGACATCGCGGTGGACCCCCTGGAGGGGACGAACCTCGTGGCGCTCGGTCAGACGAATGCCATCACGGTCCTGGCCGCCAGCGAGAAGGGCGGCCTGCTCAACGCGCCCGACACGTACATGGAGAAGCTGTGCGTCGGCCCGGTGGTGGCCGGCCAGGTGGACATCCGCTGGAGTCCTGCCGAGAATGTCGAGCGCATCGCGTCGTCCCTTGGACGGCGCAACTCGGACATCACGGTGGTCATCCTGGAACGGCCCCGTCACGAGGAACTCATCGCGCAGGTGCGCGCCTCCGGGGCACGCATCAAGCTCATCTCGGACGGCGACCTGTCGGCGGCCATCAGCTGCGCCGTATCGGGCACCGGGGTGCACGCGGTGATGGGCATCGGCGGCGCGCCAGAGGGCGTCATCACGGCCGCGGCGCTGCGCTGCCTGGGCGGAGAGATCCAGGCCCGGTTCCGGTTCCGGTCGGACGAGGAGCGGCGACGCGCCGAAGCGATGGGGACCAGCGCCGACGAGGACCGTGTTTACGGCACCACCGACCTGGCCCCCGGCGAGTCTCTGGTCTTCGCCGCAACGGGGGTCACCGAAGGAGACCTGTTGCAGGGCGTCCGTTTCTTCGGCGGCGGCGCCCGGACCCACTCCCTGGTGATGGGCTATCAGTCGAAGCAGGTGCGCTTCGTGGACACGGTCCACATGTTCGACCGGGATCGGCCACCGGCTGTGCGTCTCTAGCGATGGCCACGGGGGAGCGCACCATCGCCGTGGTCGGTGGGGGCGTGAGCGGTCCGGCCGTGGATCGCCTGAGCGGATTCCTGCTCGGCCTGACCGGCAAGGAGCGGCCTCGCATATGCGCCATCCCGACCGCCACGGGCGACGCCGCCGCGAACCTGGTCGTCTACTACAACGCTACGCTCGCCTCGCCCATGCCAGCCACCTGGAGCTGTTCCAACGGAACGTGGTCGACATCGCGGACCTGCTGCTGTCACAGGACATCATCTGGGTCGGTGGCGGCAATACCGCCAACATGCTGGCCGTGTGGCGTGTCCATGGCGTTGACGAGATCCTGAAGGAGGCCTGGCAGCGCGGCATCGTGCTGGCCGGCGGGAGTGCGGGTGGGCTCTGCTGGTTCGAGTGCGGCGTGACCGACTCCTTCGGGCCGCTGGCGGCGCTGCATGACGGTCTCGGATTCCTGCCCGGCAGCCACTGCCCGCACTACGACTCGGAGATCGGGCGCCGCCCGACCTACGAGCGGCTGATCAGAGACGGCTTCCCGCCAGGCTACGCGGCTGATGACGGGGCCGTGCTGGTCTTCCGGGGCATGGAGCTGGCGGAGGTCGTCACCGCTCGGCAGGAGGCCCACGGCTATCGCGTGGGATGTGCCGACGGCCGCGTAGTGGAGACGGTGCTGCCCTCGAGGCTCCTGGTCTAGGCGCGGCGGCTCGGTCGGTGCTGCAGCGGCAGCCACTGGCGCGCTACGGGCGACCACGCACCGAGTGGCCGCACGGCGGCACCTTCGACCACTCTCCGTCGATGGCAGGCTGCGGCCACGGTCTCCGACCAGCCCGGCGGCACCAGGTCCGGCGCGAGATCGGCCAGGGGCGCCAACACGAACAATCGCTCGGACGCTGATGAGTGGGGAACTTCCAGCCACTGGACGTCCTGTGCACGAGCCGGATCGCCGCTGCGCGCCTCCGCCGGACGCTCCAGGCGCACCGGATGGTCCCCGAACAGCAGCAGGTCGAGGTCCAGCTCGCGTGGTCCCCAGCGTTCCCGCGCCTGGCGCCCGAAGGCTCCCTCGATGCCCTTGAGCGCGAGAAGCAGCGCCAGGGCACCCGTTTCTGCGTCCGGTCCGGCCGGTACCTCGAGCGCCACGACGGCATTCCGGAACTCGGCCTGGTCGGTGACGCCCACCGGACTCGTGGCGTAGAGTCGTGAGACGCCACCCAGCCGTGCGCCGGCTAGCGTAGCCAAGGCGTGGACCGCTGCGGTCAGTGTCGCCTCCGCATCGCCCACGTTGCCGCCCAGCCCCACGAAGGCGCGTTCCTGGCGCATCGACGGATCCTCGCCTCCTCTAGACTCGCTCGGCCATGGCCGGGGTCGATATCGTCATCTTCCACCACGCGCCGCGCGACGAGGATCCGCCACTCGTCCGCCTGCTGGCCGAGGCACGCTCGCGCCTGCTGGAGCACCAGCTCGACCTCTGGGGTGAGGCCGGCGCAGATCGGGTGCTGGTCGTGCCCGGTCGCGAGGACGCTCCGAGCGAGGCCGCCGCCACGGAGGGTTTCGGGAAGAGGCTCGCCCGCCTTGTCGAGGTCGAGCGCATCCGCCGCCTGGTGGTCATGGGCAGCGGTGCCGTGCCCCTGCTCCGGACGAAGGACGCGAGACGCCTCGTGCGCATCGCCTCGGCCTCCGGCCGCCGGGCCGCCACCAACAACCGCTACTCATCGGACGTCTGCGCTGTCTCCGACGCGCGACTCCTGCGGACGATGCCGGCGCTGCCTTCGGACAACGCGTTGCCACGCTGGCTGGAAGAGCACGCTGGCTTCAGCGTCTCGGACCTGACCGGGCGCGACCGCCTGGCGCTCGACCTGGACACGCCCCTCGACCTGGCGCTCATCGCACTGGCTCCCCGAGCGCCGGCCGGACTCGTGGCGCTGGCCGCCGAACACGGCCTGGCCGTACCGAACCTCGCCGCGCTCCGTGAGCTGGCCGCCGATCCGCGTCGGGAGCTGCTGGTCTTCGGCAGGAGCGGTTCGCGCACGCTGCGCTGGCTGGAGCGGAACGTACGCTGCCGGGTCCGCTTCCTGGCGGAGGAACGCGGCATGCGCGCAGCGTCGCCGCTGGCCATCGCCCCGGAGCGCGCCACGGAGCGGGCCCGCCATCCGCCCGCGAAGCGCCGCCGTCGACCAGCCGCTCCTTCCGAACGGCAGCCAAGGGCCACCCTCGGACGGTTGCTGGCCGGGCGCGGCCCAGCAGCGCTCGCTGAGATCGTGGGCCAGCTGGCCGACGGAGCCATCATCGACTCGCGCGTCCTGATGGCCGACCACCTCGGCCGGGACGAGTCGCTCTGGCCATCTCCGGCCGACCGCTTCGCCAGCGACCTCCTCCGCCCGGACGAGGTGACCGACACCTGGCTCGCGGCGGTCACCCGGTCCGCGGCCGCTGGGACTTCGGTGGCCGGCGCTTCGAGCCCCATCCTGCTGGGTGCGCACACGCTCGTGGGACCAGGCATCCGGCTCCTCTTGCGCCGAGCGTAAATCACCCTTCCCGCGGAACGGTTCGCACGGCGCCCTGCGCTAGAATGGAAGGGCGCCGACCCCTCCTTCGACCCGCTCCGTGCTGTGCGGCGCGCCCTTGGATCTGGAGAATGACGATCAGGTGACCGAACTCTGGTACGTGCTCGGTTTCGCCTTCGCAGGCGTGAGCTTCGTGTTCCTCACCATCGGCCTGTCGTGGCTCATCAGCCATCGCACCAAGGGTGATCGACACAAGGGCCTGCCCTACGAGTCGGGCATCGACACCTTCGGCGACACGTGGGGACGTTTTGGCCTCTCCTTCTACGTCTATGCGCTGCTGTTCGTGGCCTTCGATATCGAGGTCATCTTCATCCTTC
>JALZLU010000372.1 GCA_030858685.1 Chloroflexota bacterium
CGCGCATGACCTCCAGCACGGGTCCGAAGATCTCGTTGCAATAGGAATCCATGTCCGGCGTGACCCGGTCGAGCAGCGAGACTCCCAGGTAGAAGCCGCCATCGCCGCTTCCGTCCCCGTACAGCTCGTGCTCGCGGCCGTCGGCCACCACATCGGCGCCCTGCTCGAGACCCTTGTCCAGATACGAGGCGACCTTGTCGCGGTGCTCGCGCGTGACCAGCGGCCCCATCTGCGACTCCGGGTCATCGCCCGGCCCCACCTTGATGCTGGGCAGGCGCTCCTTGATGGCGGCGACCAGGGGATCGGCCACGTCACCCACGGCGACCACCACGGAGATGGCCATGCAGCGCTCACCGGCGGACCCGTAGGCGGCCGAGACCGCGGCGTCGGCGGCCATCCCGATATCCGCATCGGGCAGCACGATCATGTGGTTCTTGGCGCCCCCCAGGGCCTGGACGCGCTTGCCGTTGCGCGTGCCGGTCTCGTAGATGTACTTGGCGATGGGCGTCGATCCCACGAAGGAGACCGCCTTGATGCGCCGATCCTCAAGGATGGCGTCGACTGCCACCTTGTCGCCGTGGACCACGTTGAAGACGCCCTCCGGCACGCCCGCCTCGGCCAGCAGCTGGGCCATGAAGATCGAGGCGGAGGGATCCTTCTCGGACGGCTTGAGGATGAAGGTGTTGCCGGTGGCGATGGCGTTGGCGAACATCCACATGGGCACCATGGCTGGGAAGTTGAAGGGCGTGATGCCGGCCACCACGCCGAGCGGTTGGCGTAGCTGGTACACGTCCACGCCGCCGCTGACCTGCTCCGAGTAGGAGCCCTTCATGAGGTGCGGCACGCCGCAGGCGAACTCCAAATTCTCCAGCCCGCGCGCCACTTCGCCCAGGGCGTCCGAGGTCACCTTGCCGTGTTCCGCGGTGAGGAAAGCCGCCAGCTCCGTGCGGTGTTGCTCCACCAGGTTCCGGATGCGGAACATGATCTCCGTGCGCTTGGAGAGCGACGTGACACGCCAGCCCGGGAAAGCGGCCTCCGCGACGCGCACTGCGTCTGCCATCTCTTCAGCGGTAGCGAAGTCGACGGTCTTGGTCTGCCGGCCGGTCGCCGGGTCGTAGATCGGACCGCTGCGGCCGGACGTGCCCGCCACGCTGCGGCCACCGATCCAGTGGCTGACCCGACCCAGCGGTGTCCCGGCCTCCGTCTCCGCGCTTGATCGTTCTGCGAGCTGTGTCATCGGTGCGACCTCGTCAGGTAGAGTCCGTGCGAAGGCTAGACGATACCCCGGACTCGATGCGCACTGCACCAGAGATGACCGTCGTGACGTTCGCGGCGCCGTCCTCCAGCACCAGTCGCCAGCGGTAGCACCAGCCCGCCTTGAGGCCCGACACCAACAGCGGCGAGGCTGTCCCGGACGTGGCTCCGTCGAGGCGCCATCGAAGGGAGTCGCATCCGCCACCCTCGGGGGCCCGAGCGCGCTCCCGCTCGACCTGCTGCGTGAGACGCGCGGATCCGCCAGCGTCCTGCTGCGTCCAACGCAGCCTCAACGTGGTCTTCGTCCGGGTTCGGACGGTGCCCTCGTCAGGAGCGAGGAAGTCCCCGACGGGTGCGATGTCGTCGAAGAGCACAGACCCTGAGACGACCGACCCGCCCAGGTTGCCGACACGGTCACGCGCCGTCAGCCTCCAGCGGTAGCAGTGACCAGTCAGGAGGTCCGCGTCCTCATGGAGTCGACCGAGCAGGCGGGCCGGTCCGTCGTTGGCATAGCGGACCCCGGAACAGCTTCCGGCGGTCACCACCGCGGCGCGCCGTCGCTGGATGAGCTGCTCGGCGGCCAGACCCGAACCGACATCCGTGGCGCCAAGCCACTCGAGGCCGGGTGCCTCGAACTCGGCGGCGAAGGTGCCCGTCGCCGGATCGTCCCAGGTGGGCGGGGCCGGGAGCGTCGCGTCGACGAGCAATCTCACCCGACGCGGAGTGCCGGTCAGCCCGGCCGCGTCGGTGCTGATGACATCCAGGGACGTGTCGACCGCGGCCGGCCCCCAGGTCAGGCGCGCCACCGCCGGATCACCATCGACAAGTCCAGGCGAGAAGGTCCACCCAGACCCTCCGGTGAGGGGCCCGAAGTCGGACGAGACGACACCGCCGTCCATGTCGACACCGATGGCGCTCAGGTTCAGAGAGCCGCTGCCGGCACGGACCCAGATGGTGCCATTCGAGGCTCCCTGCCAGACGCCCGCGCCCGAGGCCACGACATCGGGCGGTTCGGGCGGCGTTGAGTCGACGATGACGGCGGGCGAAGCCCAGTGGACATCGCGCTGGGCATCGTCCGTCAGCGTGACCACCCAGCGAAAGCAGCCATCGGCCGGGAAGTCGGACGCCTGGAAGGTCCAACCCGATGCCCTGGAGCCGTCAGGGTCCACCTCGTCCACCGCCACAGGTGCCTCCGCCGCCCAGCGCACGTCGCGGCACTCGCCAGCGGTCACCGGCGGAGCATGCTCTCGACGGACCCCACGCATCACTGGTGCAGGTGAGCCCGCTTCGCGCCAGGCCACCTCGACGCTGTCGTCGGGACTCACGACGGGTGTGCCCGAGGGCGGACCCGAGAACTCGATGACAGGGCCGGCGGCCATCTCCACCGGGACGGTGCTGCCCCGTGACAGCTCGCCGTCCGTGGCCCAGATCCGGACGTCCATGGACCGTGGCACTGCACCAGCCGTCGCGCGCAGGACCAGCCCTGGCTCGTCGGTCGATCCAGCCACCAGGGACGCGCTGACGCCGGCTGGCAGTCCGCTGATGACCAGCGCCAAGGGTGCGTCGTGCCCGTGCATGCGGACCACCCCGAGTGGGATCTCCAGGAGACCGCCGGGCGCCAGGAGGTCGGTCGGGGCGGCAGCCTGGACCCGGAAGTCGGGCGGTGGCGCGAACTGCGCGACATCGAGCAAAGGATCGGGGTCTCCGTCGGGATCCGTCTCGACGAGCCAGTCCAGCGTGGCCTTGTGCCGCAGTGCCTGCCGGACCTGCCCGGGTCGCACGCCCGGATGCTCCGAGATGTACAGCGCCGCGGCGCCGGCCACCGTGGGCGTGGCCATGGAGGTGCCGGACATCCAGGCCCAGCGCTTGCCCAGGAAGGTGGACAGGATGCACTTGCCCGGTGCCATGATGTCGACGTCCGCGCCGTAGTTGCTGAAGCCCGCGAACGCGTCGTCAGCGTCGCGCGCCGTCCAGTCACAGACATCGTCCTGGTCGCCCGACCCGCCGGGCCGCCCGTCGTAGTCGGCCATGGCCGAGACCGTGATCACCTCGTCGTAGGCCGCGGGCAGGCGATCACGCGCGTCGTAGCCCTGGTTACCGGCTGCGGCCACGTAGGTCGTGCCGTCTGCCACCGAAGCGCAGATGGCCATGTGCACCGCATCGCCGGCAGGCGTGCCGCAATCCCGGTCATCGGCACCGGTCAGCCGGCTGGAGACGCTCATGTTGGCCACTTCGATGAGTGGCCGCGTCGGATCGAGCGGGTCGCGCTGGCCCATCACCCAGTCGATGCCGCACAGGAAGCTGGATAGGGTGCCCATGTCGTTGTCATCGAGGATCTTGACCGCCCAGAGGCGTGCTCCCGGCGCGACCCCGACCACTCCGGCCCCATCGTCGATGGCAGCCACGATGCCGGCCACGTGCGTGCCGTGACCGTAGCGATCGCGCCAGGCGTCGGGGAATGGACTCACGCAGTCGTAGCCGCCGGCGATGGCCAGATCCCGGTGATCGGCGATGCCCGAGTCCAGGATCGCCACGTCCACATCGATGCGCGTGTCCTGGCCGTCGATGCGGGCGATGGGCGAGAGGTCGGCACGCACGCGCCGTATCCCGGCGGGAACGACCTGGGCGGCCAGGGCCGTGGTCCTGACCGGCGCAGCCTCGCCGCCCGGCCCGGCTCCCGCCTCGTCTCGTTCGCCCCGGATGACGCGGTCCGGGACGACGGCACGAACACGCGGATCCGCCTGCAAGGCCGCGACCTGGAGGCCGCTCAGCCTGGCCGCGAAACCGTGCACGGCCGATGCATAGAGACGGTCGGGCCGTAGCCCCAGCCCGCGGACCACTCGTTCAGCATCACGTGCGGTACCTTGATCCCGCGCCACCTGAAGTGCTCCCGCCGGCGTGTCCGCTGGGCCGCTGCCCACGATCACGACGTAGGGCGAAGCCGCCAAGATCGGACGATCCGTCGCGATGGCGGCTGCTCCCGGCACGGCCAGCAGACTCGTCGCGATGAGGGTCGCCGTGACGGCCCCCCGGCCGAGCACGAAGAGACGGCGGTCACTCACCGGGACTGAGCCACACGCCTGGCGCCGTGCGCTCGCCATCCGCGAAGTGCCCGACGGCCACCAGGCGGCCATCGTCCGTCATCACCACCGCCCGCATCACGCCCTCCGGGCCGGGTACCACGCGGGTCCATGTTCGGCCGTCCACAGAGTGCCAGGCAGCCGCGATGCTGACCTCGCCTCGATCCAGCCGCCCCGTCATCACATACCCAT
>JALZLU010000387.1 GCA_030858685.1 Chloroflexota bacterium
CCACCATGAGGGCCGCGGCGTTGATGGCCAGACGAGCGAGGAAGTCGATCATGCGGAGCCTCCGTGACGGCGGGGGGAGCCGCGCCTGCGACATGGTACGGCGCCGGTCCTCGCGCACGATTGGACGGTCCGGCGGGTAGCATCTCCTGACCTCACCACGGGCCCTGGAGCCCCAAGCGAACCCCGCGCCCCAGCGCATGTCGAGCGGAGCTGCCATGACCACCGAGCCATTCGGGCCCCGTGTCCCGGACACGCGCCCCATGCCCACGACGGATTTCGAGCGTACCTTTCACGACTTCCTGGACGACTACTTCGCGGCATATCCGGTGTGGGCCACGCTGACCGGTCATCACTTGCTGGATCATCAGTGGGGAGACTTCAGTGAAGCTGGTCGCCTGGCCCGGCTGGTCATGGTCGAACGCCACCAGCAGAACTTTCGCGACATGCCCGAGGCAGAGCTCTCGGCTGACGAGCGTATCGACCGGGAGATCATGCTCGAGCTCCTCGACCACCTGCGCTTCGAGGAGGGTGTGCTGCGCGAGCCCGACTGGGATCCGTTGGCCTACGTCTACGTCGCCGGCAGCGGCCTGTTCGGACTGATCGCCCGCGACTTCGCGCCGTGGTCGCATCGCGGCAATGCCTTCCTGCAGCGGGTCCAGGGACTGGGCAAGGTCTTCGACGATGCACGAGCCAACCTCGTGGGCGTGCCCGGGCGACCGGTCTCGCTGCTGCATGTCGAGACCGCTCTCTCGCAACTGCCGGGCGTGGCCGACCTCATCGCTGAGGGCATCACCGAAGCTCAGCGCCGTGCCGATGGCGGGGAGGAGCCGCAGTTGCCGGCAGCCATGGAAGCGGCCGCCACCGGGGCACGAGAGGCACTGGAACGGTTCCGCGTGGCACTCGACACGGAGATCCGGGGCCGCGCCGAGGGCGACGGGCGGCTCGGACCGGAACTCTTCCAGCAAAAGCTGCGTCACACCCTCTCGAGCGACCTCGGCTACATGGAGCTGCGCACTCGCGCGCGACGCGACTACCAGCTGGTGCGCGGCGAGATGGTCCGGCTGGCGCGTGAGCTGTGGACGACCTGGAAGGCGGACGAACCGCTGCCCGAGTCGACCGACGAAGGTGACGATGTCGACAGCCGCATCGTGCGCGGCGTCCTGGATGCCATCGCGGAAGAGCACCGCCAGCCCGACGAGCTGCTCGAATGGTGCCAGCAGGAAGTCGCTCGTATCGAGGACTTCTGTCGGGAGCGAAGCCTTATCGGGCTTCCCGACGAGCCGCTCAAGATCACCTGGACGCCGGTCTTCATGCGCGCCTATGGCCGGGCCTTCCTCGACTCGCCGGGACCGCTGGACAAGGGCCAGTCGAGCTACTTCTGGATCACGCCGCCCGACGAGAGCGGGCCGCCGGAGGACGTGGAGTCGTACCTCCGTGAGGACAACGACCGGATGCTGAGGCTGCTTTGCATCCACGAAGGCGTGCCCGGGCACTACCTGCAACTGGCCTGGTCGAACCGGTCGCCCTCGATGGTGAGGTCGATCTTCTCCAACGGCATGTTCGCCGAGGGCTGGGCGGTCTACGTGACGCAGGTGCTGATGGATCTGGGCTACGGCGGCGACGATCCGGCACTGATGCTCAACCACTGGAAGTTCTACCTGCGCGCCATCACCAACGCGATCATGGACGTGGAGATCCACACCGGCGGCATGGACGAAGCGGCAGCCATGGAGCTGATGGTCGAGGGCGGGTTCCAGGAGCCCGACGAGGCTCGTGCCAAGTGGCTGCGGGCGCGCCTGACGTCCACCCAGCTGTGCACCTACTACCTTGGTTCGCTGGAGATGTGGGACATGGAGGTGGCGGCCCGCAACCGGGCGGCCGTGGCGGCCGGGGCGGGGCCGGAGGCGGTGCCCGCGCAGCGCATCGTGGGCGACCTTGGGGAGACCCCCGGCTTCGCCTATCGGGAGCACCTCGAGGCGGTCATCAGCCAGGGCTCGCCGCCCGCCAAGTGGGTCGCCCGCATCCTTGCCGAGAGGGCCTGAGCCGACCTGTGGCTGGTCAGCGCGATCCGGG
The DNA here is from genome assembly GCA_030858685.1 of Chloroflexota bacterium. Taxonomy (GTDB): domain Bacteria; phylum Chloroflexota; class Limnocylindria; order Limnocylindrales; family CSP1-4; genus Palsa-1032. The sequence continues at coordinate 2,074 of JALZLU010000387.1, forward strand.
CGAACTTCGTCCGGCGGAGCCGGTTCGGCGGCCCGGTTCCGCCCGAAGCCGTCAGGGCGCCGGCGCCGGCTCGGATGCGCCAACGCCCGATGAGCTGCGGTCGATGGAGCGGCACCTGGCCTCCCTGCCCATCCATGGCGGCGGTCGCGTGCTCGACGAGGCGGCGCTAGGCGTGCTCCTGGTACGTTCCGCGTCCTCCGGTCAGGGACTCGACTATGCCGCCGCTGTGCGCTGGCCGGAGAGCGAGTGGCGGGAGTGTCTGGCGGCCGTCGAGCGACGCGCTCGCGACGATGGCACGTGGCCCTCGCTGCTCCTGGCCGACGGCCTGACGCGCCCGGCTGAACTGCCCGACCGGTTGGCCGGCCTGGGCTGGACGGAGTTGGCGCGCGAAACCGCGCTCTGGGCGCGCCGGCCGGTGGTGGTGCCACACCTCGACCCGCAGCTCCGCCTGGAAGCCGTCACGGGGCGCAGCGCGGCTGAGTACGAGGAGCTTGAGCGGCGCATCTTCGGACTACCCGCCTGGGGGATGGCAGCCCGCGTCGAGGGTCTGACGGCGGGCTTCCGTGACGGGAGTCTGCGTGCCTTCCTGGTCCGCTCTGGAGGTCTTCCCGTGGCGGTCACCCGACTGTCACTGCTGGATGGTTCGGCCGGGCTGTACGGCATCGGTGTGGCACCTGAGCGCCGCCGCGAGGGTCTCGGTGGCTTCGTCACGGCGGTCGCCATGCGCGCGGCCCTGGCGCGGGGAACGTCCCTGGTGTGGCTGTCGGTGGAAGACGGCAACACGACCGCCCGCGGGCTGTACGAGCGGCTCGGCTTCCGTGCCGCCTTCGGCTGGAGCCGATGGATGGCGCCCGGACCCTGATCAGTCGGCGCGTTCCTGCGTCGCGCTGAAGTGCACCGTCACGGTGGCCACCGCGCCGGCCTCCACGGCGAGTGGCCAGCGAAAGTGCAGGGCGCTGCCCTGATACACGCGCTCGAAGCCGGCCTCGGAGTTCGAGACCGTCTCGACGGGGTGCCAGGTCACTCGTGCCGCCGGTTCCAGCCACGCCTCGAGGCGGACCCCGCGCTGGTCATTGCCGAAGGACAGCCGGTGGATGTCCTTGGCGTCGCCACGGCCGTCGTGCGGCGTGCGGCCGTCGTGGGGCGCGCGGCCGTCCTGCAGCGTGCGCGCCGCATCCGCCGTTCCGCTGGGCACCTCGTACCAAGCCGCCGGGTTGCCGCCGCCGCCAAGCATCTGGAAGGCCCACTCCAGGTCCAGTTCCGCTTCTAGACGGGCCCCGCCGCGATTCTCCAGCGTCACGCTCATCGTCAGCTCCGGGCTGCGGCGCGTCCCTGCCAGGTCGATGCGCTTGACCAGGCTGACCGGGCATCCGCCGGCGTGCCCGTCACGGCGCAGCACCAACCGCTGCGCCGCCAGTTCCTCGACCGCGTACGGCTCCTCGGCCAGATCCGCCTCGTCCTCGAAGCGCTCGGCCGACAGCTGGTCCGGGCCCAGCTCCGCGGCGGCACCGAGGTCGAACAGATGGACGATGCCGCTGCGACGTTCATGCCTGTCGTAGACCAGGAAGCGCTCCAGGCCTGGCTCCTTGACCACCACCGCATCGTGCGGCGAGACAGGCTGCTCGGCGGCTGGTCCGGCCGTGCCCACCTCGGCTGCCGCCCTCAGGTGGGTGTGGATGGCCTCGGGGCGCCGTCGCATCACTGACGCCAGCGGCATGCGGCTGATCAGGAGGTCCCATGCCCCGATGGCGCCGCCCTCGGCCAGGTCCACCACCACCACCTGACCCGGTCCGCCCAGAAGGACCTCATCGAGACCGTCCAGGTCGAAGTCGGCCTGCTTCGTCTCGATCTCACCGTCCTCGGCCAGGTCCTCCGCAGCGATCAGCTCGGAGAGAGCCGCCACGCGCAGGTCGGCCAGGTAGATGCCGCCGAAGAGCCCGTGCCAATAGACGTCGTTCGATTGGCCGCGATGCAGGTGCTCGCGCGCCCTGTCGCGGCGCTCGCCCTGCGGCATGGCCGCGACCTTCTCCGAGACGCGCAGCATCTGCTTGTGCAGGTCGTTGATCTCCCGGTAGCGCGCCTGGAAGGCACGCCATGTGCCGCCGCG
>JALZLU010000419.1 GCA_030858685.1 Chloroflexota bacterium
CACAGGCGGCGATGCAGGCCGCCAGTCACGCCAAGGTGGCCGCGTCACGGGCGCGGAGCGTCGCCGGGCATACCGCGGCGACGGCATACACGCTCTCTGCCACGGCTCAAGGCGGCAAGACTCGGGCTGATCGGGAGGTGGTACAGGCTGAGCAAGCTGAGCGCGATGCCCGCGATCGGATCCACGAGGCAGATGGCCCGGCACGCTCGAAGGAGACGGCCTGAGGGATGCGGACCCATCGGGCGCGAGGGTGCGCGGCCGGCATGGTCCGACGCGGTCGCTGAGAGCTAGAGGCTTGGGGTGGCCTACGGGGGTCGAACCCGTAACCTTCGGAACCACAATCCGATGCTCTGCCGGTTGAGCTAAGGCCACCGCGGGCAGGCCGCAGTCTACCCGACCACTGACGTGTGGCGCGACGCAGCGCTACTCTCGACGCATGCGAGTCCCCGCCTTCGTCGTGCGCCGCTTCTATGTGGCGGGCAGTCTGCGCAACACTCCCACCGGCTTCCAGATGCAGGCGCACAACGAGATGGGCGACGGCACGCTGGTGGGCGTGACCAGGATCTCAGTCGATGGCATGGCCATGGACCCCAGGGGCATCACGGCGCAACGCGAGGGCACGGACGAAGTCGTCCGGTCATCCGACATCTCTCGCACTTCGCCGGTGCCCTTCAGGCGTGGCGAGCGCGTCACCCTGCATGTCGAGTCCCAGACGCTCACGCCGGGTGCGCACGAGCTGGAGGTCGAGCTGGTGGAGCTGAATCTTGGTGCGCTGCAGCTGGGCATCTCGGAGTCGGTCGCGCCCGACGCTGCCCTGGCGCCCGACGCGGCCGGTCTGGCCGGCTCGTCTGACGGAGACGAAGGCACTGCCCGGCGCGAAGGGGACCCGCGATAGTCCGCGAACGGCTAGCATCACCTTCGATGATCGCTGCACGCTGGGACCGCTCGCCCCGTTTCGAGCATGGCGTGACGCTGGGCGACTTTCTGGTCCCCATCCGCGTGGGAGAGCGCGCCTCCGCCTGGCAGCGCCACCTGGCCCTCATCCTGACGGGCACGCTGTTGATGGTCATCGGAGCGTACGTCTCGTTCCCGGTGCCCGCCATCCAGCTGCCCGGCTTCTCGATACCCACCAACTCGCTGGTGCCCTTCTCCCTGCAGACCTTTGCCGTGCTCTTCACGGGCGCCACCTTGGGTTTCCGTCGGGGCGTCTCCTCGAGCCTGCTCTATCTCGCTCTTGGCGCCGTGGGGCTGCCGGTCTTCGCCGTGGACGCCAGCGGCGCACACGCCTCGGGACTCGATACCATCGCCACCGTGTCAGCGGGCCGGCTCGTGCTGGGGGCCACGGGCGGGTACCTGATCGGCTTCCTGGCCGCGAGCGCCGTGGCTGGAGCCTTGGCGGAGCATGGCTGGGACCGCACCTTGCGGGGGGCACTGGCGGCCATGCTGGCCGCAACGAGCGTGATCTACCTCATCGGTCTGCCCTGGCTCGCCCTGGCGGCCGACCTCTCCGTGACGCAGACCCTGCAGGCGGGGCTCATCCCCTTCGTGCCTGGCGACGTGATCAAGCTCATCATCGCGGCGGGCCTTCTGCCCGTCGGTTGGTGGGCGGTCCGGCGGCGCGCACACGACCTGTGAGCCTCGCAGCCGGCGCTTTGCTGAGCGCCGGCTGAGCAACGTCGTCCGATGAGCGCGATCGTCACCAAGGGGCTGTCCAAGACCTACGGAGCCGGCCGATCCGCTTTTTCGCGCGGCCGCCGACGCGAGACCGCGGACGGCGTGCGGGCACTCGCGGGTCTCACCATCGACGTGCGCGAAGGCGAGATCTTCGGGTTCCTGGGCCCCAACGGCGCTGGCAAGAGCACCTCCATCCGCATCCTGCTGGGCTTCCTGCACCCCACCAGCGGCTCAGCCAGCGTCCTGGGCCAGGCGGTGGAGGGCGATGCGCTGGAGATCCGCCGGCGAGTCGGCTACCTACCCAGCGGAATCTCGTTCTACGACACGATGACGGGCGAGGGGCTGCTCGATTACCTGGCCCGCCTCTATGGACGCGGCTCACCGCGGAGGGCGAGCCTGCTGGAGCGCCTGGAGCTCTCCGCGGCCACACTTCGCCGCCCCGTGCGCGACTACTCGCGCGGCATGCGCCAGAAGATCGGCATCATCCAGGCGCTGCAGCACGATCCTGAACTGGCCATCCTGGACGAACCGTCGGAGGGCCTGGACCCGCTCATGCAGCACGCCTTCTACGACATCCTCGATGAGCTGCGGCGAGACGGGCACACGATCTTCTTCTCCTCCCACGTGCTCTCGGAAGTGGAGCGCGTGTGCGACCGTGTGGCCATCATCCGAGCCGGTCACCTGGTCGCCCTATCGGATGTCAAGGAATTGCTCCGCCGCCGGCGCAGGCGTGTGGAGATGCGCGTGGACGGCCCCGTGCCGCCACTCGAAGGGGTCCCGGGAGTGAGTGGCCTGGAAGTGCGCGAGGGCATCCTCTCGTGCCAGTTGGAGGGCGAGGTGGGCCCCTTCCTGGCGGCCATCTCGAGCGCACGGGTCATCGACCTCACCATCGAGCCGGCCCGTCTCGAGGAGGCATTCCTGGAGTTCTACACGGACGAGGCGGTGGAACCGGACCAGCCGGACGCTCTCGATGTGATCGCCGCCAGCATCCCGGCCGTCGCCAGTCCCGTCGAGCCGCGTGGCCAAGTCAAGGACGGTCCATCGTGAACGGTACGCTCTTCGCACGCACCTTCAGTGCTTATCGCGCCCGCCTGCTGGTCGCCGCTGTAGGCCTGTTCGCGTGGGGTGCCGTGCTGCCCGTCATCTACGCCACCTTCGGGCAGGATCTGAAGCAACTGGTGGAGGGCAACCCGTTGCTCTCGCAGTTCTCGCAGTTCGGCGGTGGTGATGTGTTCAGCCTGCACGGCTCGATCGCCTTGGGCTTCATCCACCCCTTCACGCTGGTCCTGACGGGCATCTTCGCTATCGGCTTCGCCACGACGGCCGTGGCGGGAGAGCGTCAGGCCGGGACCCTGGAGGTCATCCTGGCGCGACCCATCTCGCGGCGTACGTACCTGCTGACGCTATTCGTGACGGGCGCGCTCTTTCTGGCGGTGCTGTTGATGGCGCATCTGGCCGGCAGTGTGATCGGCGCCAGCATCATGGGCGTCATCGACGAGCTCAGCGTGGCCAACCTGCCCGTCCTCTTCCTGCTGGGCTGGATGATGTTCATGGCCTTCTTGACCATCGGGCTCGCCGCGTCCGTATCCTTCGACCGGCTGGCGCCGGCACTCAGCATCACGCTGGCGATCGTGCTGATCTCCTACCTGCTGGAGGTCATCGGCTCGCTGTGGCCTGATGCCGAGTTCCTGCGCGACTTCTCGCTGTTCCACTACCTGGCTGCGAAGGACGTCCTGGACGGCGACCTGGCTGTGGGCGATGTCGCCCTGTTCGCCGTGGTCATCGCGGCCGCCCTGGCTTACGCCTGGTTCGTATTCCCGCGACGGGACCTGGCCGCTCCGGGCTGACTCGAGACTCGGCGCGGAGTCCGACTGCCGCCTGTCCCTCTACAGCTTGCGGTGGAAGCGGACCTTCTGTGGATCGATGTGGGAGGAGAACATGTCCCACGCCTCCACGAGCCGGGTCTGACCGCCGATCACCGTGAAGGCGCCCTTGCGGAAGCCGTCGCTGTAACGGCGGCGGTCGGTGGCTGCCGTTGCTGGTCGCCGCCACGGTCGCCACGTCTTTGGCAGGAGGTCTGGCGGCCCTCTCGACGCGCCCCGCCGAGGAGGCCTGTAAGCCTGCACTTGCGCAGAGGCTTGCGGAGGCCGCACCGGGCATCGACTACACCTACCGTGCGGAGGGCATCATCGATTGGGACTGGGCCACTACGAGCGGCGGCGACCTTCGTCTGGAGGGCCGCCATCTCGCGCCGAGCAGCAGCCGTGAGCAGTACCTCGACGGCGAGGATCTGGCCTTATTCGGGTGGGGTTCCACCGAAGCGGTGCGCATCGAGGATGAGCGTTGGGTCTCGGTGCCCTTCGAGGGCGAGGTGCGCCCCTGGATGACGGTCCAGGCCGTCGACGTCCCCGTCGGGTTCCCGAACCTGGCCGTCCTGCCGCGGGACCGTGTCGCATTCCTGCTGGCGGGCTCCACCGAAGTGCCCGCGCCGGTCGATTGGACGGCGGTACCAGCAGCCGACGGCGGGTGCAGCCTGACCGGCACCATCGCTCCCTCAGCGACGAGTCCAGCGCGCCGCATCCTCACGGTCGAGGTCGCTCGGAACGCTGACTTGCCTCTCTCCATCCACGAGGAGTGGTTCGACTATCGGACGCCATTCGGGGAGTGGATCCACGACGTGACCTGGCGGTTCGAGCCGTCCGATGAGGTCGTGTCCATCGATCCTCCGCCCTCGGATCAGGTCCAGCCCACGTTCTCGCCGGAGGACATCGGACCGCGCCCGACGCCGAGGGCAGTCATCGACGGTACGGGCAGCCTGGTGGTCGACTTCGAGCCGGACGACGGCGTCCGCGGCGAAGTACGCGTGACGATCCTGGAGGTCCGCGAGGACACAGCGTACGACCAGGTCATGGCCTTTCCGGGAACCACGTTCCTCGCTGTTCACATGCGCCAGGATGGCCTCGAGCCCTCTCACGGCACTGATGGAACGCTGGGACTCCACGTAGTGCCCTCAGGCGGGGGATACCCGATCGGATTCCCGCCGCCCGTCATCGAGGGCGGTCCGGAGCCGATCCTGGGGACCGACCTGGGACTAGCACGTGGCGAGACGCTTGAGGGCTGGATGCACTTTCGTCGTGCCGGCCACCGGGGCGCTGGACCTTGAGACCACGACCGGAAGAACGCCTTTTGATGCCGCGACCCTGGTCGTCCGCCTGCGACGGTAGGCAGACGTGCCTTCGGTCCTACAATGGGCGGGCGCGCCCGTAGCTCAGTGGATAGAGTGGATGGCTTCGGACCATCAGGTCGGGGGTTCGAATCCCTCCGGGCGCGCCACGCCATCGTCCGGCATCAAGGGATGAGCTGATCGCGGTGAGCCACGTGACCGGGGTCAGGTCTCCTCCCCATCTTCGTCGTCGACGATACCCGCATCGCCGATCTCATCGGGCGCACCTGTGCCTTCCTCGAGCTCCGGGTCGACGAGCTCGTCCGCCAGGTCCGCGAC
>JALZLU010000459.1 GCA_030858685.1 Chloroflexota bacterium
TCTCCTGTCACGGGCCACGGGAAGGAACAGCCACCAAGGCCGGCCCGGTGGCCCTGACCGCATCGTCGTACCACGGGCTGCGACAGCCGTCCATGACACCAAAACGAGGGTCCAGCCGTCCAGCGCACCAGGCGCCCGCCCTCACTCGTATTGACCGGTCAACGGAGCCGAGCCTGATACGGAATCCGGGTAGACACGTGGTGATGCGGATATCGTAACGGGTGATGCACATTGTTTTGGCGATGTGCCGCGACGACACGGTTTTTGGCCTCGGGCTGCGGGCCGACGGCGTCGGTGGGTTTGCCAAATCGCCCGGAACGACGCCAGAAAATCTCATGTGCATCACCCGTGTCTCGTAGAGGCGGTCCAGCAGGCACTGAGCTTCTGGCAATGACACCTGGCATACCTGCGTGTGTCCGCCCGGATCTCGCCTGATAGGGAACCACGAGTCTGTACACGGACTCCCTCTGAGACATTGCTGACGGCTGCCGGCCTTCCTCATCGGCCACAAGCACAGCGCGACTATCCGGGACCAACCGCCGCCTTGCCCAACCACCGGGCGCGGCTTCGTGTGGAGTTCGGTCTATGCGGTCAGGGCGGACCGGTAGCGGGCGAGCGACCGCAGCATGGCATCGATCTGCGGCTGCCGTACGTCGCCCATCAGGCAGATCTGGAGCCAGTTCCGCTCCCTGAGATAACTGCTCTGGTACCCCATGAGGTATCCGGCCTCGGCCAGCCAATGGCCCAGCTCCCCGGCGGGCTGATCCGGCCCCAGCGGGATGGTCAGCACGGCTGGCGAAGAGGCGCGTTCCGGCGCGAGTGCCTGGTACCCCAAACGGGCGAGCCGGGCCCGCAGGTCTGCCCCACGGCGAGCCCGGTCATCCCACGGCGCGGGACCGTCGAACGTATCCAGGGCCCGGTCCAGCGCCACGAGCAGGGGCGACGGGAGGGTAAAGGGTACGCCGTCACAGGCCAGGTGGTAGCCGAGGTCCAGCGAACGCGGCAGGCGCGGGTGGGGTTGGGCGATCCGATCGGTGAATACGAGGGCCAGGCCCGCGCAGGCGCCGAGTCCCTTGCCACTGGTGCCGCTCGCAAGATGGACGCCTTCGAGATCGACCGCGACCGTACCGATCGTGCTGATGCAATCCAGGCAGAGCAGCGCCCCGCTCCCCTGAGCCATGGCCCGGAGTCCATCGAGGTCGTTGAGCACGCCGGTCGACGTTTCGCAATGCGTGGCCCACACCCACGCCGGGCGCATCTCGTCCACGATCCGGATGACGTTCGTGAGGTCGAACGAGGCGCCCCACGGGATGACGTGCACTTCGTGATCGAGGCCGAACCGGCGGGCATGATCGATCAATCGCTCACCGAACTCACCATTGGCCAGCACGAGACCCGGTCCCGGCCGCAGCGAAAGCTGCGCGGCCACCATGTCGTTGGCTAGGGTGCCGGGGCCCGACATCACCGCCACGTGTTCGGCGGCTGTCAGGCGCGAGAGGCGGGCCGTGACTCGCGCCAGTACCTCACGGAACGCATCGCTCCGGTGCGACAACGGCTCCTCGGCCAGGGCCGCTCGCACGGCGGGCGCGAGCGCAACCGGCCCTGGCAGGAAGCTGACCAGTTCCATTCAGCGAGTCGCGGACCGGGCCAGCCGGTCCACCAGCGGCCGGGAGTGGGCGCTGGCTCGTTCCAGGGTCAGGTACATGGGTTGGAACAACACATCGCCGCTCCCCACCAGGGGGCCGAATGGCGCGAACCCGAGGTGCTCGTACAGTCGCGCCTGGCGTATGGTCCCAGACATAATCATCAGGTCATACCCACGCTCCTCGCAGTATGGCGCCAGGAACCGGAGCAGGCCGGGGAGCACATCGCGGTTCCTCCAGCCTGGCTGGATCGCGAGCAGCCGGATTTCGCAGGGGTGGCGATGCTCGGGGAGATAGGCGTCCAGGTTGGGCAGCTTCTGGTCGAGCGAGAATGGCCGGCGGTCGCGGGCCGCCAGCATCCCCACCAGCGACCGATCATCGAGGGCGATCAGGTAGGTGTTCTCGGCGTCGAATTTATCGACCAGCCGTCGCCCGGGATTGCCCGGGTGCTGCGGGATCTCCTCCACGAACGTCTCGTAGTTGAGCCGGTGGATTTGCTCGAGCTCATCCGGCTCGGTTGCAATCTTGAAGGCCAGCGCGTTGGCAGTCACGGCGCATCCCCTTTCGGCCACGTGGTCCGGGCCGCCGCGAACCGCCGGATGTGGGACCGGTGCCCAACGCCGACGATCGCGGCAATCCCGGCCATTGCCGCGATGCGGGGCGGGTCGCGACGCATCGCGATCGCCACCAGTGGGGCGCTGAAGGTGCCGGCGATGCCCGCCGCCGTCAATCCATGCACCACCGGGGCCAAGCCGGCCGCGATCCCCAGAGCGGCTCCAGCCACCCGCGGCTCGAGCGCCAGGCCCGCCCCGAACGCCGTGGTCAGTCCGCGCCCACCGTGAAACCCTAGGTAGACCGGCCAGACATGCCCGGCCACCACGGCAACCCCGGCGATACCCACGCAGGCCGGGGTGCCGCCGGCGAGGCGCACCGCCGCTGGCGCCGCCGCGCCCTTGGCGATGTCCCCGGCCATCGTCGCCACGAATCCCCAACGCCCCAGCGCCCGGCCAACGTTGCGGGCGCCGCTGCTGCCGCTTCCACCCTGGCGCACATCGTCACCCGTGATCCACCGCACAAGGTGATAGCCGGTGGACACGCTGCCGAGCGCGTAACTGAGGATCGCAACGGGAATGGCTTGCCGGACGCACGGTGTCGTGTGGACGTTCGTGGCAACTGCTCCCTGGCGAGGACGCGGGACAACTTCGCATCGTATTTTAGAACATCTTTTGCCATTGGCAATGCCGGTCTAATGGGTCAGGTTCGGCAGCGAGACTCCTGCCGATGCCTTCCCTCGTACTGGCCGGTCAACGGAGCCTGGCCTGAGGCGTGACCGAAGGCTGCCGGCCGCCGTCATCGGCCACCGGACACGGCGCCCGTTCATCCGGTACCATGGATTCGGAAACCATCAACCGTCCACGCCTGACCACGGAGCCTGCCCGTTACGACGACGCCCGACGCCCTAATCGATCTCGTCGCCCGCTTCGACGAGAACCGGGATGCCTATCGCTCGGGCCGCTACAACGAAACCCAGGTTCGCCGCGAGTTCATCGATCCCCTCTTCGGGCTGCTCGGCTGGGATATCGACAACCACTCCGGCGCCCCGGAAGCCTACAAGGATGTCGTCCACGAAGACGCGATCAAGGTCGGCGGCGCCCACAAGG
>JALZLU010000470.1 GCA_030858685.1 Chloroflexota bacterium
ACCGGAACTGGATCCTTGCCGCGGTCGCGCTCGGATCGGGCATCGTCTTCCTGGACGGCACGATCGTGAACGTGGCCTTGCCGCGGATCGTGGAGGAGTTGCCCGGGACGTTCGTGAGCACGTTCGAGGGGCAGGCCTACGTGGTCAGCGGCTACCTGGCTGTTCTGAGCGCGCTGCTCATCCTGGCGGGCGGCCTGGCCGATGTCTACGGCCGGAGGCGCATCTTCGCGATCGGCCTGGCGGGGTTCGGGGTCACGTCCGTGCTCTGTGGACTGGCACCCAGCCTGGAGCTGCTCATCATCTTCCGACTCGCGCAGGGCGCGACCGGTGCTCTGCTCGTGCCGGGAGCGCTGGCCATCATCACGGCCGCCTTTGAGGGACCGGAGCGCGGCCGAGCCTTCGGTGTCTGGGCGGCAGCCACGTCCGGCATGACGCTGATCGGGCCGGTCGTTGGCGGCGGGCTGGTCGACTCCATCGGCTGGCGCGTGGCCTTCCTCATCAATGTGCCGCTGGTCCTCATCGCGCTCTACGCCACGCTGCGCCACGTTCCCGAGTCGCGTGACGAGACGCGCACCGGCGGCCTCGACTGGCTCGGCTCCGCGGTCATCGCCCTGGCGGTGGGCGGCCTGGCCTTCGGCGTCATCCGCGGGCAGGAGCGAGCGTGGCAGGACACCGTCGCCTTCATCGCCCTGGGCGTCGGCGTGATCGGCACCATCGTCTTTCCCTTCCTGATGATCAAGCGGCGCGACCCGCTCATCCCGCTGGACCTCTTCCGCTCGCGCGAGTTCACGGTCATCAACCTCTCGACCTTCCTGATCTACGGCGCGCTCTACGTGACCTTCACGTTCCAGGTCCTCTTCCTGCAGGGAACGCTTGGTTACACCGCCCTCGCCGCGGGCCTGCTGGGCCTGCCCACCGGACTCCTGCTGACCTTGCTCTCCACGCGGGTCGGATCGCTGGCTGGTCGCATCGGGCCGCGGCCGTTCCTGGTCGCAGGTCCGGTGCTGATGGCCCTGGGCCTGGCCTGGCAGGTGCGCATCCCGGCCACCAGCGCGGCGTGGCAGGCAAGCCCGGGCGATCTCGGCACGCTGCTCCCCCCGGCCGACTTCCTGGTCGACATCCTGCCCACCCTGCTGCTCTTCGGCGTGGGCATCAGCCTGGTTGTCGCGCCATTGACGACGGCGCTGATGGACTCGATCCCATCGCGCAACGCGGGCATCGGGTCTGCCTTCAACAACGCGGTCTCTCGCGTGGGCCAGCCACTGGTGACGGCCGTGCTGTTCATCGCCATCACGGCCACGTTCTACGGAGCCGTGAGCGCGGCCATCCCCAGGCTCGACTTCGACTCCGCGGACGCGCGGCGGGACGTGGCGCCCCTCAACCAACCGTCCGCCGACCTGACCGAGGAGGAGGCCACGGCGGTGCGCAACGCCTCCACCGACTCGTATCGGACGGCGATGCTGGTCAATGTGGTGCTCCTCCTGGCGGGAGCCGCCGTCAATGCCGTGGGTATCCGCCGGCGGGAACCCTCTCAGGGAGATGACGAGGCCGACCGGCCGGCCGCGGCGGGGCATCCGCCCTGATCTTAGGTGCAGGCCACCGTCACCCGGCTGACGTCGAAGGCAGGGTCGCCGGCCTGCGGCACGGGCAGGGTACGCGTCACCTGGACGGTCGCTCCTGCTGCCAGGCGCTCCGTGCGAAAGGTCAGATCCTCCTGGCGCGGAACGCCATCACGCGTCACGCGGCACGTCGCGGCGGCGGGCGCCGTGCCGGCATTCAGGACGCGGACCACGACCTCGGCGGCACCATCTGCTCGGGGTGCGCGACCCTGGATGTCGGCCTCGAAGGGGCCGGCGCCACTCACCGCGAAGCGTGCCAGCAGTCCGAAGATCAGGAACCCCGCCACGACGCCTACCAGGATCGTCCCGTGGACCTGGGTCGCGCTGGGCGACTTGATGGCACCGGGATTGTCGGCCTCGCACAGTGAAGTGCCGGCGGGCGTGGGCCTGCCGCAGCGGAGACAGCGGTCCTCGGGCTCTGGATGGGCTTGGGCAGTCTTCGGAGGCTGGATCTTGGAGGTCGAGCGGGGCACGTCTGACATCGTGCCCTGAATCGTACTGCCGTCCCGCACTCGACACTCTGCGAACGGCTCCCCGGTACCCGTCGCGCTCAGCGCGACGCGGCCCTCAGCCTGCGAGGCCTGCTCGCTCGGCCGCGAC
>JALZLU010000473.1 GCA_030858685.1 Chloroflexota bacterium
GCACGGGGTCCAGCCGCAGCTCCCTGACGGCGAAGATGAGCATGACCGAGCTTGCGACAGCGCTGAACAGGTTGGCGATGGCGGTCGCGGCGGTGATCGGTCGCAGGAGCGGATGACCCAGCACGAAGCGCAGGCCCTCGCGGATGTCGACCAGCATCGACGACCTGGGCCGGTCGCCGCTGGACAGCGGCTCTGGCCGGCGGATGGTGACGAGGAAGAGGCCCGAGGCCAGGAAACTCACCGAATCGATCGCGATCGCCAGCGGCGCGCCAGCCAGCTGTACCAGGCTGCCGGCCAGGCCGGGACCAGCCACCTGCGCCGAGGCACGGCTCATCTCCAGCTTTCCGTTGCCCTCCATCAGCTGGCTGCTGTGAACCAGTGACGGCAGATACGCCTTGGTAGCCCACGTCGAAGAAGACGGTCAGGATGCCGGTCAGGAACGTCACCAGATAGAGCTGCGGCAACGTGAGCGCACCGAGGAGCCAGGCGAGTGGGATGGTCGCCAGCAGCAGCGCCCGCCCCACGTCCGCAGCGACCATGATCGGCCGGCGCCGCAGGCGGTCGATCCACACTCCGGCCGGCAGCCCGAAGAGCAGGAAGGGCAGGAACCCGACCGCGGTGAGCGACCCGACCTCGAACGCTGACGCCTGGAGCAGCACGATGGCAAGCAGCGGGATGGCCAGCTGACTGATCTGGCTGCCGAACAAGCTGATGCTCTCGGCGACCCACAGCTTCCGGAAGTCGGCGTGCCTGATGAGGTTCGGGCGTGTGGCGGCAGTCGCGGTCATCAAGCCTCGTCGAGGCTCGCCGGGGGACTGCCGACCACCGCGCGGGGCGTCTCGTCGACCGCCTCGCCGGTCACGTCGGATGGGTCGTTGCCGTCCCTGTCGCCGACACGTGCCGGTCCCTCCGGCTCGGGCATCTTCAAGATGCTGCGGACGGGTCCCAGCGTGACGGGGATGAAGGCGAAGAGCGAGGCGATGGCGCCTACCCAGATGGTCTCGTGCAGGCCGATGAAGCCGCCAAGGAAGCCACCCAGGATGGTGCCCAAGGGGATGGTGCCCCAGACGATGAAGCGCATCGTGGCGTTCATGCGACCCTGCATCCGCTCGGGTGTGATGGCCTGGCGAAAGCTCACCTGGTTGATGTTGTAGACGGCTCCACCCATCCCGCCGACGAAGCCGCCGGCGGCCACGAAGGGCAGGGCCAGGTCAGCCGGCGCCAGGGCGACCGGCAGGAGGGCCGGTCCTGCGAGCATCATCGAGCCCACGATCGTGCGGCCGACGCCGAAGCGCGCGGCGATCCTGGAGGACAGCACGGCTCCGACGAGGAACCCCACGGCGCCGATCGAGAAGGTGATGCCCAGCAGCTCCGGTGTGAACCCCAGCTGTCGCACCAGATAGAGCAACAGGATGGAGGTGGCCACGGTGCCGGCGAGGTTGAAGAGCCCTGTCGATGCGGCGATGGTCCGCAGGAAACGGTTGCCCAGCACGTATCGCAGTCCCTCGGCGATCTCCGTGCGCATGCCCGGGCCCTTGCCGCCAGCGACAGTCGAGGACCGCGCCGGGATGGACTCGTGCCGGCGGATGGCCAGCACGAAGAACGCCGAGGCCATGAAGCTGATGGCATCCAGCACGATGGCGACCGGCGCCGTGACAAGGCTGATCAGCACGCCTGCCGTGCCTGGTCCCGCGATCTGCGCGGCCGAGCGGCTGATCTCCAGCTTGGAGTTGCCCTCGACGAGGTCTTCCCGCTCGACCAAAGCGGGCAGGTACGACTGGTACGCGACATCGAAGAAGACGGTCATGCAGCCGATGGCGAAGCCCACCACGTAGAGCTGCCAGATGGTCAGCGCGTCGAAGAAGACGGCCACCGGCACGGAGAGGAGGGCGAGACCTCGACCGATGTCCGTGACGATCAGGATGGGCCGCCGCCGCAATCGATCGACCCACACGCCGGCGGGCAGGCTCAGCAGGATGAAGGGCAGGAACTCGAAGGTCGCCAGAAGCGCGAACTCGAAGGGCGGCACGTTGAGGAACGTGGCCGCGATGAGTGGGAGAGCCAGCAGGCTGACCTGTGTGCCGAACTGACTGATCGTCTCCGCGCTCCACAGCTTCACGAAATCGGGATGGCGTATGAGGCCGGGTCGCCGCGGCGCGCTGGACACCGTTCGCTCCTTTCGTCGATGGATATCGTCCATGGTTGACTAACCGGTGTTAGGCATCAATCTAACAGGATGGAAGAGCCCCGCGCGCGGGGATGCTGCAACACATCACTCGGTCGAGATGATCACTCCGTCGCCGTCCTCGTCGAGGACTTCCAGCACCCGTCCCACGCGCCCGGAGCGCAGCGCCGCACGGATGCGCTCAGCCTGCGGTCCGGACAGACCAGGCACTACGGCGCCAGCCAGTCCGGCCAGGCCGATAGGGATGCGCAGGTCGACCATCGGCCGTCCCCGCTCGGTGACCTGGAGGCGCACGTTCCGCTGTGGGCGAGTTTCGGGGGCAGGTGCGGCGGGCGGCACGGACTCGTCGGCCATACCTGGCGCGCCGTCGAGCGCACCCGACGCACCGTCGATCGCTGCCGCCACCATCGGCTCTGCCTCTTCAGCGCTGATCTCGCCGGCCGCGACGCGAGCCAGGATGATCTCCAGGTCCTCAGTCATCGCCAGCCTCCTCGAGCAAGTGCGTGGCATCGTCAACGTCGATCTCGCCACGTTCCACGGCACGCAGGATCTCTAGCCGGCGATCCACCGGCATGCCTTGCGGGCGCGGCGGGCGGGAAGGTCGCGGTGGAAGTGGCGGAAGTGGCGGCCGTGGGGGCCGGGTCGGTCGTGACTGGGCCGGTGGGCGCAAGGGCATGGAGCCTTGGCCAGGGTCACCCTCGAAGCGACCAGAGAGGACGCTGGCATCACCGGACATGGTCCGGAATGACACCTCGGCGGCTCCGTCGCCGATGACCAGCACGCGCCGTCCGCTGCTCGACTCCTCGCGGTATGGAAGCTCCGAATCGACGTCGGAGGAGAAGCCGCTTACCCGGAGGCGCAGCCCGCCGGCGGGCATCAGCTGAAGGTCGCCGCTGACCGACTCCACTCGATGGTGGGATCCTGCGGCCAGGGCTCCGGCCAGCTGCACGTCGCCGCTCAATGAGCGCACCTGGACGGTCTCGAACAGCTCGGCATCAGCCGCCACGTCGCCGGACGTGGTGGACGCTTCGAGTCGGAGGTTGCCGCCACCAAGGTGGACATCACCGGAGACCGAGGTCAAGGTGATGGCGCCAGAGCCATCCGCGATGGCCAGGTCGCCAGAGACGGTGCGGTACTCCTGTTCACCGTGGATACCGGCGATCTCCAGGTCGGCACTCACGCCGGTCAGGTGGAGTGTGGCGCCGCGCGGCATCTCCACGTCCAGGTGGCCGCTTGCCCCGCCCCGCAGCAGACCGGCCAAGCCGCGCTGTCGCCGGCCGCGGACCTCCACGCGCAGGTGACCCTCACCGCGGGTCACATCCAGCATGTCGGCCGCATCCTCGTCGCGATGCAGGTCGAGGTGCGCCTCGATGCGAGCCTCGTCGCCGTCCACGCCGCGCACTCGGACGCTTCCCGACACGGTGCGCAGCACAAGC
>JALZLU010000021.1 GCA_030858685.1 Chloroflexota bacterium
CCGCCTGCCGCGACCCGCCCGAGTACGCCGTTGATGAGGCGCCGAGCCGGTTCGCCACTGTAGGTCCGAGCGAGTTCGACCCATTCCGAGATCGCCACCCGGGCCGGCGTCGTCGGGCAGTGTAGCAGTTCGCCAAGCGCGGACCGCAGCAATGCGCGGTCGATGCGAGCCAGTGCCACGACCGGGAAGGCGGGTGCTGCTACCGCTATCCGGGCATCGATGGTGTCGCGATAGCGCATCACCGCCTCGACCAGGCGGCGGGCGTGCGTCGCGGCTCCTGGCGAGGCTCCCTCGTCAGCGATGCGCCGCTCCAGGACGCGCACCGCGGTGCGTTGCCCGAAGTCCGCCTCGAACACGGCCCCAAGGGCGAGGCGGCGGCCCTCACGCTCGTCGCCATGGCCGTCCGTCGCGAGCGGGCCGCCGTTGTCGGGCCCGCCTGGGTCAGGCACTGACATCGACAGTGCTCGTCGTCGTGAGGGGTGCCTCGCTCGGTGCCAAAGCGGCGGCGATGCGTTCGGGGATGCGCGCCTGGGCTGCCGCGGCCCCGGCCGCCACGGCGTAACCGATCATGCGCCGACGTGCCCGGCCGTGGGTGATGAGCACGGTGCCATTCACGCCCAGGAGGGGGGCACCACCGAGACGCTCGTAGTCGAACCGCGCGCGCATCCGACGCAGCCCGGGGCGCATGAACAAGTAGCCGATGGGTCCCAACGGCCAGCGCCGGAACTCGGAACGCAGCATGTCGAAGATGAAACCGCTCACGCCTTCGAAGAACTTGATGGTCACGTTCCCCACGGACGCATCGCAAACCACCACGTCGGCAGGGTGATGGGGCAGGTCCTTGCCCTCCACGTTGCCGATGAAGCGCAGGTCCGTGCCGGTCAGCAGGGCGGTCGCTTCCTGCACGCGTGCCTCGCCCTTGCCGCCTTCCTCGCCGATGGAGAGAAGTGCCACGCTCGGGTCGTGAACGCCCAGCACCTGCGCGCTGTAGATGGCGCCCATGCGCGCGTACTGCGCCAGGTTCACGCCGCTGGAGTCGGTCGTCGCACCGATGTCCAGGAATACGAAGGGGCCCCGATCGGTCACCATCTGGACAGCCAGGGCGGGTCTATCGACACCGCGCAGCCGGCCCAGGTTAAGGATGGCCGAGGCCACACCGGCGCCCGTATGGCCTGCTGTGACCACCGCGTCAGCTTCTCCCGAACGAACCAGTCGCATGGCCACATTGATGCTCGCGTCGCGCTTGCGTCGCACGGCCGCCGCCGGGTGCTCCTCCATGGCCACGGACTCGGACGCCTGGACAAGGCGGACGTGGGACGGCAGCGGACCGTCCAGGAAGGGTCGGATCCGCGACTCATCCCCCACCAGAAGCACGTCCACCTCCGGGTGGTCGACGGCCCAGCCCATGGCCCCGCGGACGATCTCCTCCGGCCCATGGTCACCGCCCATGGCGTCGACAGCCACGCGCACGCGGGCCACGCCGGCCGCGGGGGGCCCCGCACGGGACGTCAGATCCATCGTGCCGGACTCGTCCCGGTCAGCTGGGATGGGCGATCAGGAACGACCGGTGTCGGCGGGCCGGACCTGGCGGACGCGCACAGCCTCCCGGCCGGCGTACCAGCCGCAGGCCAGGCAGGCATGGTGGCTGCGCTTCATCTGGTGGCAGTGGGGGCACTCCTCCAGCTGCGGGGCAGAGATGGCGAGATGTGCCCGTCGGTCGCCCTTTCGGGCATGGGATACGCGTCGCTTGGGGACTCCCATGATGCGTTTCGTGCTCCTTTCGGTGGTCTGTGCGGTGGTCGATGTATCAGTGAGGTCGCGCTTACCGCGAGAGCTGGTCGCGCAGGACTGCCAGACCGGCCAGCCGGGGATCGATCTCGTCGTCGGGATGCTCGTGCCCAGGCTCGTCGTTCCGATCGGCACCACAGACCAGACAGAGGCCACGACAGTCGGGGCGGCATAGAGGCGCGATCGGTTCGGCCAGCGAGATGGCGTCGCGGATGGCGGCCGCCAGATCCAGCTCGTGGTGCTCGTCGAGCCGTAGCGCGTCGGGCTCGCCGGAAGTGTCCAGGGGCTGTCCTGTATCGATGTCCAGAAGAGGCAGCGCCTCCTCGTCGATCTCCACGCTGATGGGCGCCGCGACCGGCGTGAGACAGCGGCTGCAGGACTCCGCGACGGCCGTGTGCAGCTTGCCGTGGGCCAGGATGGAACGGCCCGTGCGCGAGAGCCTCACCTCACCCTCGAGCGGCGCAGCCAGCTTCAGATCGTCCGCGATGGACAGTGACTCGACAGCCACGGGGTACGTCCGCGAGGTGCCCGGAACGGAGCGCAGGAGTGCCGCGACGTTATAGCTGAACATGACTCTTCTGCTCCACGTGCCCCGCTCCGTGCCCGGCGTCGGAGTCGGCGCCGTCGGAGCCGGGGGCGCTTGCGGGGTAGCGTTCGTCGAGCAGCGCGAGGCCCTGCTTGATGCTCTGGAGGGCCTTGATGCACTCGCCTTCAAGGCGGATGAGGACCTCGGCCGCGTACTGGTCTGCGCCGCGCCGGATCTCATCGGCCTCGGAATCGCCGGCGGCGATGATCTCACGCGACCGGACCTCGGCCGCCCGCGTGAGCTCGCGCTCCTCGATGAGGAAGGCCGCCTGCTCCTGTGCCCGTGCCAGGATGCGCTCGGCTTCTTCCTGAGCACGTTCGACCAGGCGGCTCGTCTCCTCGTTGACCCGCTTGGCCTGCCGCACCTCCTCGGGCACAGCGACGCGCAGCTGGTCGATCAGATCGAGTGCTCCCACCTGATCCACGATCACGCTGTTGGTCATGGGCATTCGCCGGCCGTTCGCGAGCAATGCCTCGAGGCGCTCAACGAGGAAGATGATGTCGATGAGGGGTCTCCGATCAAGGCTTCAGCGAGGGATTGTATCCCGGTCCAGCCGTCGGGCCACGGCGGGCGGCACCATGCCGCTCACGTCACCGCCGAAGGTGGCGATCTCCCGCACCAGGCTCGAGCTCAGATAGGCATGCTCCAGAGCGGTCATGAAGAAGACCGTGTCGACCTCCGGACGCAGCTTCCGGTTGGTGTGGGCCATCTGCATCTCCGACTCGAAGTCGCTCACGGCGCGCAGGCCCCGCACGATGAAACCGGCCTCCAGCCGTGTGGCCAGATCGACCGTGAGTCCATCGAAGGTCACTACCTCGATGCGTCCGGCCAAGAGCGGCGCGCTCTCGGCCACGACCGTGCGGATCTCCGTAGCCCGATCGTGCGCATCGGCCGTGACCGATTTGCGCGGGTTGACCAGGACCGCCACCACGAGCCGGTCGAAAGCGCCCGCCGCCCGCTGGATGACGTCGAGGTGCCCGAACGTGACCGGGTCGAAGGATCCGGGATAGACGGCCGTGGTCATGAGGGAGCGAGTGCCTCCGTGGACGTGTCGGGTCGATAGTAGGAGAGAGCGGAGTCGCCGAAGCGACGGCGGCGCAGCAACGCCAGCCGCCCGGCGCGCTCGGGCGACTCGTCCCGCCAGGCGTGCTTGGCCACCACCACGGCATGGTCATAGATCCAGCCGAGAGTCGGATCGCCGAGTCGATGGAGCACCCCATCGACCGCCTGCCGGTCGTCATAGGGCGGGTCGAGCAGCACCGCCCCGAACGGCCCGTCCAACGAGCCGCCACCATCGGCCAACACCACCAAGACATCGCGCCTGATGACTCGCGCTGCGCCGGACAAGCCAGTCCGACGCAGGTTCTCGTCGATGACTCGTGCGGCTCCAGGATCGCGTTCCACGAGGACGGCCGATGGAGCCCCGCGGCTGAGCGCCTCGATGCCTGCCGCGCCGCTGCCGGCGAAGAGATCCAGGAAGGGCACGGGCCAGGCAGGCGCGAGGGCTACCTCGAGTGACGCGAAGAGGGCCTGCTTGAGACGGTCAGGGAGGGGCCGCGTGCCCGGCCCCGGGGCCAGCAGGCGGATCCCCCTGGCGCTGCCAGTCACGACGCGACCCGCCTCAGCCACCCGCCAGGCCCGTTCCAGCGTCCTGCCCAGGGACGCCAAGCACCTCGCCGGCACCGACGCGCTGGAGCCAGCCAGTGGCAAGCTCGGCGGCCAGCGCCTCTTGACCCGCTCCGAGCCGGCCGGCCGCATCGACGATGCCTTCCGCCACCTGGCGAGCCCCGAGCGAGAGTTCACGGTGGCGTGGATCGGCCAGGGACGCGACCCGCAGCGGCGGCAGCCCGCTCTGCTGCAAGCCCAGCAGCTCCCCTTCTCGACGGAGCGTGAAGTCGAGCTCTGCCAGCACGAAGCCATCAAGGTGCTCCTGGAGCGCGTCCAGTCGGGCTCGAACGACACGCTGGTCGTCGGTGAGGCGCTCCTCGGGCAGCTTTCGCGGCGGGTAGAGCGCAGAGACCAGGATGCAGTAGGCCTGCGCCTCGCCGCGTCCGACGCGGCCTCGCAACTGATGGAGCTGCGCCATGCCGAAACGGTCCGCGTCGAGGATGAGCATCACCGTGGCCTCGGGCACGTCGACACCCACCTCCAGCACGGTCGTGCCCACCAGCAAGCTCGTCTCGCCCGAACGGAAGCGTTCCATCCGCTCATCTCGCTCGGCCGCCCTCATCTGGCCGTGCACGATCTCCATGCGCAAGGGCGAGCCTTCGGCGCCCGCCAGGGTCGTGGCCTCTCGCCACGCCTCGCTCACCAAACGTGCGGCGCCCTCCACGCTGGTCGCCTCGCTCTCTTCGCTCTCGTCGACCAGGGGCACGATCACGAAAGCACGATGTCCGGCCGACACCTGGCCGGCCAGTAGCGCCAGCGCCCCCGGTCGATCGCCGAACCGAAGCAGCTCCTCGGGCCGTCGGACGCCCGTGATGATGCGCTGCCGCCCGAGCGGCGTGGTACGCAGGTCGGAAACGTCCAGGTCGGCGTGGAGGATCTGGCCGAGGGTGCGCGGGATGGGCGTTGCCGTCATGAGCAGCACGTGCGGCGAACTGCCCTTGGCGGTAAGTGCCTCGCGCTGGGCGACCCCGAAGCGATGCTGTTCGTCGACCACCGCGAGGCGAAGATCGGCGAAGGTCACGCTCTCCTGCACCAGCGCGTGCGTGCCCACCACGACGCGCCCCAGGCTGACGCCGGCCGTGCTGCGCTCAAGGGGCGAACGGACCAGCTCAAGGGCGTTCCGTCGCTGCGCTGCCGGCATCGATCCGGAAAGCAAGGTCACTCCATGGCCCAGTGGCTCGAGCAGGCCAGCCAGCGTGGCTGCGTGCTGACGAGCAAGCAGGTCGGTGGGGGCCAGGAGGGCACCCTGGTGGCCCCCGTCCGCGGCGAAGGCGAGGGTCAGGGCTGCCACCGCCGTCTTGCCCGAGCCAACGTCGCCCTGGAGCAGTCGCAGCATCGGCCGCTCCGAGCCGAGGTCGGCACGGATGGCCTCGAGAGCCGAGCGCTGATCCTCCGTGAGCCGTACCGGCCCGATGGCTTCCCGCTCGGTCGCGCCCACCGGTCCGCGTCGCTCGCGAACGGCGCGGTCGATGACCGTCTCGATGACCCCGACGGCCTCGTCCAGTCGCTTTTGCCGGACCTTGATAGGGTCGCCCAGCACGCTCTGGCGTTGACGGTGTCGCGAGACCATGCCCACCTGGAGCGCCAACAACTCGTCGAAGGCCAACCGAGCCAGGGCCCTGTCCCGCCCGTCGAAGCCCTCGGGAAAGTGCGCGGCCTCCACCGCCTCGCCGATGCCCATCAGGCCCTGCTGCGCGGCCAGGGATCCGAGGTACTCCCGGTAGGGACCGTATCCGTCGAGCGCCCCGCGGATGGCCGCACGCAACGTGCGCGCCGACAATCCGCCCGTCAGCCGGTAGATGGGCACGATGCGGCCCACGTGGAGGAGATCCGAACCATCGTCGGGCTGGAAGTCGGGGTTGTCCAGGCTGACCGAGAAGCCACGCTGCTTCACCCGCCCGCTCAGGACGATCCATTGGCCCTCCTTGAGGCGCCGCTCGATGAAGCGCCGTCCGAACCAGGTCGCCTCGACCTCCCCCGTCTCATCTCGCAGGACGGCCACGGTCCGTTGGAGCCGTCGGCGAAAGGTCTGTTCCACGCGGAGTGACACGACCTCAAGCCGAGCCGTGACCACTTCTCCCTCCTCCTGGGCGACCAGTTCGGCTGCTGTCAGGACCTCGCGCAAGTCCTGGTAGCGGCGCGGCAGATGGAAGAGCAGGTCGCCCACCGTCCGCAATCCCAGCCTAGGGCCGACGCGGCGCAGGACGGACGCACCGGGCAGCCCGCTGGCGCCCAGCGTGGTGTCCATTCCCGCCTGCCGGGAGGGCTGCTTGGCGCGGGCGGAGGGTGCGCGCGCCACGCTACTCGGCGGCGATGAGGTAGCTGTAGTGAAGCTGGCCACCGTCCAGGATCTCGACCTCCACGCCCTCGAACGACTCGGCCAGGCGCTGTGCCAGCCGCTCTGCCTCGTCCACGTCGGCGCCCTCGCCGTGGTACACGGTGAGGAGTTCGAAGCCAGGCTTCAGGGCTGCCACACCGGCCACCGCAGCATCCAGGCGATCGTCCTCAGCTGCCACCAGGCCATCATCCGCGTCGAGCACGATGGTCTGACCCTTGCGCACGCGGCGCTCCCCGAACACCGCGTCGCGGATGGCCCGGGTGACCGCGAGTGTGCGCACGTTGCGAGCCGCCGCCAGCATCGTCCTCGCGTTGTCAGCAGCACTCCGGCCGGGGTCGAAGGCCAGCATCGCCGCGACACCCTCCGGTGCAGTGCGTGTTGGCACCACCCTCACCGCCAGCCCGGAGGCCAGACGCGCTGCCAGCCTGGCGGCGAGGCGGATGTTGGGATCGTTGGGAAGGACCACGATCTGGCGCGCCCCCGTGCCGCGCATGGCCGCGAGCAGGTCTCCTGCCGAAGGGTTCCCGGCCTGTCCGTCCAGGACCACGCCGGGGACACCGGTACTCTCGAAAGCTCGCGCCAGGCCCTTCCCGGCGGCAACCACCACGACCGCCGAGCCGAGACCGGTGGCACGGTCGACATCAGCGGAAGGGCGCCCGGGAAGGGGCGCGCTGGCACCATCCGGTGCGGGACCGCCCTTGCCCGGCCTCTCCCTGACGGACGCAGCGGTCGCCTGCATGGCCCTTGGAGCAACGCCCGTGAAGGCCTCCGCGCGTGCCTCCGCCACGTCCAGCGACTGGTCGTCCAGGTTCTCCACGGTGATGCGGGTGAGCGCGCCAAGCTTCAAGCCGAAAGCGATGACCTGGTCGGGTCGATCATTGTGGATGTGCACTTTGGCTGATGCCGCATCCCCGGCGACCAGTACCGAGTCACCCATCCGCTCCAGCTTCCGACGCATGCCCGGCAGGTCGAGCGGCCGGCCGTTGGCCGAGACCAGGAACATCGTTTCGAAGCCCCAGGGGTCGAACTCGGCGTGGGTCATCAACGGCACTCGCGCCACCACGGGCGAGGCGACGTGTGCAGAGGACACGGTTTCACCGCGCACCTCGCCGAGCGCGCCTTCCAGGAGGCGGAGCAGGCCCTGTCCACCCGAGTCGACCACCCCGGCATCGCGCAGGATGGGTAGCAGCGATGGAGTCCTGGCCACGGACCGTCTGGCGGCCTCCACGGCGGCAGTCAGCACCGCTACCAGGCTGGGATCGCGTTCGGCGGCTTCGACCGCCGCGTCAGCGGTCTCGCGGATGACCGTCAGGATGGTGCCTTCGACGGGCTTGGCGATGGCGCTATAGGCCGTCTCGCTGCCATGCCGCAAGCCATGTGCCAGGTCCAGCCCGTTCACGGTGCGTCGATCCCGGGCGACCTCGACCATGCCCCGGACGATCTGCGAGAGGATGACGCCGCTGTTGCCGCGCGCACCCATCAGTGCCCCGAGGCTGATGGCTGCCCCGATGCGGGGCAGCGTGCGTGCTGCCATAGGCACGGCTTCGGCCTCAGCCAGAGCCGAACGAACCGTGGCCAGCATGTTCGTGCCCGTGTCACCGTCGGGCACCGGGAACACGTTGAGCGCGTTGATCTCTTCCCGGTGGGCCTCGAGATTGGCCGCGGCGGCCCGGAAGGCGAAGAGGACGGACGCGCCGTGACCGGTCCGCATACTGGCCGTACCGCGGCGCGCGACCGGCTCGTGGCCGGTGACCGAAGGTGTAAGCATCGCCTCGGATGCTATAGTACGAAGCCCGCGCGGCCGTTCGTTCGCGCTCTTCCTTCGTTTCGAGGATCTGCTTTCCCATGGCCCGTTCCTGCGCCATCTGCGGCAAGATCTCGATGGGTGGCTTCAACCCCCAGTCGAGCGGTATGAATCGTGTCCGCGCCCATCGCCGCTACAAGCCCAACCTGCATCCGATGCAGATCGCGCAAGGCGATCGCATCATCAAGGTGGTGGCCTGTACCCGCTGCCGTCGCACGGCGCGCAAGACTTCCTGACCGGAGCGGTCACGCCGCCCAGCGGAAGCCTCGAGGCTCAGCCTCCGGAGTCTGAGTCGAGCCAGATGGTCATGGGACCGTCATTGACCAGCTCGATCTCCATCTCGGCGCCAAAGACACCGCGCGCAACACGGACTCCGCGCGTCTCCACGGCCGACGCGAACCGTTCGTAGAGGTCGCGCCCGAGTTCCGGCGGCGCGGCGCCGATGAACGAGGGCCTGCGTCCGCGGCGCGTGTCGCCGAAGAGCGTGAACTGGCTCACTGCCAGCACTTCGCCCGCCACGTCGATGAGCGATCGGTTGGTGCGGCCGGCCTCATCGCGGAAGATGCGCAGGTCCACGGACTTTTGGGCCAGGCCCTCGGCCGTCGCCGCGCTGTCATCGGGCGCAACGCCGATGAGCACCACCAGGCCAGCACCGATGGCGCCCACCGCTCTGCCCTCGACACGTACCTCGGCGCGCGTGACCCGTTGCAGCAGCAGGCGCATCCCGGTTTCGTCAGGTGGACGTTCGACCGAAGGCCACCGGCTGGCCGTCGTCGAGGTCGGCTGCGCCGGGGCCGCCGGGGCGCCCATCGTCCGGTCCCTGCTCCGCCACGGTGCGCGCTTCTGTGGCGCGGTCGCGCACGAGGCGGACCTCGTCCGCGGCGTCCTGGCCACGTTGGAACAAGGCGGATCCCACGACGTATACGTCGGCGCCGTAGTGGCCGGCGAGGGAAGCCGTGTCACGATTGACACCACCGTCGACATGCACCAGGCCGCCCGATGGCGCCAGCCACTCGCGGGCCTGACCGATCTTGGGGGCGGCTTCAGCGATGAACCGCTGGCCACCGAAGCCCGGCTCCACGGTCATCACCATCAACCCATCCAGGCCATCGAGGAACGGGCGCACCGCCTCGATGGGCGTGCCCGGATTTACCGCCAGGCTGGCGCCGCGACCGGCCGCCCGGATCGCGGCGAGCGTCGTCGCCTTGACGTCGTCCGATCCGTCCACCTCGATATGGAAGGTGATGGTGTCCGGCTCGGCCTCCAGGAAGCGGGCGACGTAGCGCGACGGCGCGGAGATCATGAGGTGCACGTCCAGGGGAAGCGACGTCAGCCGCCGAAAGCCCGCCACGATGTCAGCGCCGAAGGTCAGGTTGGGCACGAAGTGGCCATCCATCACGTCCAGGTGAAGCCGGTCGACACCGGCCCGCTCCAGTTTGCGCACCACGCGGTCCAGGTGGCCGAAGTCCGCCGTCAGGATGCTGGCCGCGACCTGTGGTCGCCAGGCGCCCGTCATCGTGCCGGGACAGGCGTATCGCGAAGCGCGCTGGCACTGCGCTCGACGAGGATCTCCCGGCGACGGGCGACGGCGGCCGGCGTCGGCTGCGGGGCTCGTTCCGCGGCGAGCTGACCACAGGCGGCGCCGATCTCCGTGCCCCGATTGCGGCGGACGGTGGTGTGCAGGCCGACCGCCCGCAGGATGCCAGCGAAGGCTTCGATGCGCTCCGGTCCGCTGGGCTTCCAGGGCGTATGCGCCACGGGGTTCATGGGGATCAGATTCACGTGTGCCAGACGCCCCCGCAGCAGTGCCGCCATGTCAGCCGCGTCGGCAGGCGTGTCGTTGATGCCGGCGATCATCACGTACTCGTACGTCACCCGACGCCCGGTGGCCTCGGCGTAGCCGGTGGCGGCCTCGACGACCTGCTCGGCCGGCCAGCGCCGGTTGAGCGGCACCAGCACGTCCCTGAGGCCGGCGCGAACGGCGTGGAGCGAGACGGCCAGCGTGTACTGCGGCGCCAGCGCCGTCAGGCCCTCGATGCCGGGCACCACGCCACTGGTGCTGATGGTGATGTGCCGCGCACCCAGGCCGAACCGTCGGGCGTCGCTGATGGCCGCCGCGGCTTGCATCACGGCGTCGGCGTTGAGCAGCGGTTCGCCCATGCCCATGAACACGACGTTGGTCACGCGATGGCCGTCAGCGGCCAGCCGCCGGGACCAGAAGCGCACCTGGTCGATGATCTCGGCGCTGCTCAGATCGCGCCAGAAGCCGAGTTCACCGGTCGCGCAGAAGGGACAGCCGACGGCGCAACCCGCCTGGCTCGAGATGCAGATCGTGGCGCGCTCACGCCGGGGACCGCGTGCCGGGTAGCGCATCAGCACCGACTCGATCGAGCGGCCGTCGTCGAGGACATGGAGGGCCTTTTCGGTGAGGCCCTCGTCGGCCGGGCGGACCGACGTATCGGCCATGGTGTCGGTTCGGAACGCGCCATCCAGCGCCGTGCGCAGGCCGGCCGGCAGTGTGCGCATCTCATCGAAGCCCAGGTTCCTGTCGGACCACAGCTGATCCGCCACCTGGCGTGCCCGATAGGCCGGCTGCCCGCGTTGCTCGAACCAGTCGCTCAGCGCTTCGAGGGAGACTTCGGACAGGCCCGGCCGGGCATCCCGGGCTCCGGCCGGAGGAGCATCGATGAGCGGGAGCGCCCGGCCTTCGAACCGCCTGGGCATCGGCATCGTGGACGTTCGCGGATCCATGGGAACGGTCATCCTACCGTTCCCTCCCGGACCCGGCTGCCGATGAGCGATGGGCGGCCCCTGGCGAACGCGGACCCGCTCATCCGCCGCCCTCCAGCCGGCTGGACTTCGACCAGCTCCAGGACGCCGTCCGCGGTGACCATGCCCAGACCCCGACCGGCCGCCACGAGCGTGCCGGGCGTCGCTGCCCCGGGCATCTGCCCTGGCTCGACGGACGGGTGCGGCACATCCACCACGCGACCCTGCCACACGGTGAGGCGCCCAGCGTCGGTCTCCATGAAGGAACCCGGCCAGGGCTGATAGGCGCGGATCTGCCGTTCCGCGGAGGCGGCGGACCGACGGGGGTCCAGCCACCCGTCCCCTCGGCGCAGCGGCCGAGTCAGTGAAGCTCCCACATCCGCCTGACCGACGGCTTCGATCTCTCCGCGCAGCCAGAGCGGCACGCAACTCGCGAGCAGGTCCGCGGCGACCCCGGCCAGCCCGGCCTCCAGGGCGGGCGCCGTCTCATCGCCCCGCAGCGACACCTCGCGCGCAGCGATGAGCGGTCCTGTGTCCAGCCCCTCGTCCATGCGCATCAGGCTGACGCCCGTGGTCGGGTCCCCGGCGAGGATGGCGGCGGGGACGGGTGTCGCTCCACGATGGCGCGGCAGGAGCGAGGGATGCAGGTTCAGCGCGCCCAGGCGCGGCAGGTCCAGAAGGGACGGCGGCACGATCTGGCCGTAGTCTGCGAGGACCATCAGCTCTGGCCGTAGTGCCCGTATCTCATCGATGGCACTCGGCTCGCGCAGCCGCGCCGGTGCGAGCACCTCGAGCTGCAGCGCCGCTGCACGTGCCCCGACCATCGAGGACGTGACCTTCCGGCCACGACCAGCGGCTTGCGGCGGCGCGGTCACGACCGCCCGGAGATCGATCTGCGGGTGCCGCGCCAGCACCTCCAGGATGGGCACCGCGAAGGAGCCGCTGCCCAGGAATACGGTCCGGACCGGCGTCACGCCAAGAGGGCCGGCTCCCTGTCGGCGCTCTCGCCCTGCTCCTCATCCAGCTGGGCGACGGGAATCAACTCGTCGAGCGAGTCGAGGTAGTCGATGTAGAGCTTGCCGGCCAGATGGTCGAGCTCGTGCTGCATGGCGCGCGACAGCAGGCCAGCGCCGGCGACCTTGATCTTGCGGCCGTGGCGATTCTGCGCGACCACCCAGACGCGGTCACGCCGGGTGACGTAGGCCACGTAGCCCGGCAGCGAGAGGCAACCTTCGAGGTCGTGGTCGTCGCCGGTGGCGCGGATGATCCGTGGATTGACCAACTCGTGCAGCTGTCCTTCCACCTCGACCACGCAGGCCTGCAGAGGGATGCCCAGCTGTGGAGCGGCCAGACCCACGCCCGGCGCGGCACGCATCGTCTCGGCCAGGTCGTCGAGCAACTCGTGGAGGTACTTGCCGAACGAGTCGACGGGCTCTCCCTTGAGCCGAAGACGCGGATCACCGAGCATCACGATGGGCTGGACGGTCATGCCCCGATTATAGGTCGGCCGCCCCGACCGGCCAGGGAGATGCTCACATCACGCTCTCCGGGTCGACATCCACGCTCCACGGCGCACCAGGATCGCCGCCCAGCAGAGCGGCCGGGTCCGTGCCGCGAACGATGAGCTGGAAGCGCCAGCGGCCGCCCCGCCGCGCGATGTAGGCGGGTACGGGACCGAGGACCGCCGCCTGCACCACGAGGCCCGCTCCTTCGACGGCTCCGCCGGCGCGAGCCCGCAGCTGCGCGGCCATGCGGCGTGCCTCGGCCAGGGCCGCGTCGCGGTCGGTCATGGCCACGGTCAGCTTGATGACCGCGCCGAAGGGCGGCGAGCCCCAGGTGCGTCGGTGGGCCAGTTCGCCGGCGATGAACTCACTGGCGTCCCCATCGACCACGGCTCGGATGGCCGGGTGGTCCGGCTGGTACGTCTGGATGAGCGCCCGGCCAGGCCGCTGCCCCCGACCGGCACGACCCACGGCCTGGGCCAGCAGCTGATAGGTCCGCTCGGCAGCCCGTTCGTCGGGCATGTTGAGAGCGACGTCGGCCGAGACGACGCCGACCAGCGTGACCTCGGGGATGTCCAGGCCCTTGGTCACGAGGCTGGTCCCCACGAGGACGTCGAGGCGCCCATCGGCGAAGTCATCGACGACTCGCGCGGCTGCGCCCTTGCGCTCCACGACATCCCGATCCAGGCGGCCCACGCGCAACGCCGGCGAGCGCATGGCCACCTCTCGCTCGACACGCTCCGTCCCTCCGCCGAGGTACCTGATGCGCACCGACTCGCAGGCCGGACAGCGCCCGGCGGGTGGGGCCGTGGCGCCGCAATGGTGGCAACGCAGGGCCATGGCCGCGGCGTGGAAGACCAGCGGACGCTGGCACTCGGGGCAGACCTGCACGTAACCGCAGTCACGGCAGATGACCACGGAGGCGCTGCCGCGGCGGTTGATGACCAGGATGGCACGCTCGCCGCGCGATCGATCCAGCCGGTCCAGCGCTTCCGCCAGGGCCGAGGAAAGCAGGCCTCGATTGCCCAGTGCCAGTTCCGTGCGCAGATCGACGATCTCCACCGCGACGCGACCCGTGCCCGACCGCTCGACCAGACGGTGATGCTCGATCAGACCCTGTTCCGCCCGACCCAGACTCACCACGTCGGGGGTGGCACTGCCCAAGATGACCGTGGCATCAGCCAGCCGTCCCAGCTCCATGGCCACGTCCCGCGCCTGGAAGCGCGGCGTCCGGTCGGACTTGTAGCCGGCGTCATGCTCCTCGTCGACGATGATGACGCCGGCGTCGCTGAGCGGTGCGAGGACCGCCATGCGTGTGCCGACGACCACGTCCGCATGGCCCTCCCGCACGCGCCGCCACTCATCCGCCCGTTCACCCTCGCCCAACGCCGAGTGGAGCAGCGCGGGATCGATGCCGAGGTCGTGGCGCAGTCGGTCCAGGAGCGGCGTGGCGAGGGCGATCTCCGGCACGAGCACGATGGCACCGCGGCCGTGTCGCAGAGCGGACGCCACGGCGGCCGAGTAGACCGCCGTCTTGCCACTGGCGGTGGCGCCTTCGACGAGCAGCACCGCATGGTGCCGTTGCGCGACCGATGCCTCGACGCGCTCCGCGATGAGGCGCTGCTCGGGACGTAGCTGCGCTGCGGCCGGCAGGCTGCCGTGCTCCGTGCCGCCGCGAGCGGCCGCCCCCAGACCCTCGACCGGCCTTCGCTGACGCGTGCCCGTCTCGAGTTCCAGTAACCCTCGGCGGGCCAGACCCGTCACGGCCGATGGACCGTGATCGGCCGCCAG
This sequence comes from Chloroflexota bacterium, assembly GCA_030858685.1. GTDB lineage: Bacteria > Chloroflexota > Limnocylindria > Limnocylindrales > CSP1-4 > Palsa-1032. The sequence goes on from JALZLU010000021.1 coordinate 14,247, forward strand.
CCGCGCGGCGGGCATGCTTCTCGCCGGGTCGGCGTCGATCATCTCGCGAAGGAGTGACTGCTGTCGCGGTCCCAGGGGGCGGCCCGCAGG
>JALZLU010000023.1 GCA_030858685.1 Chloroflexota bacterium
CCAGCGACCGGTCCCGCGGCGCGCTGCGTTCGGCCAACGTCGCGAGGAGGGTGATCCCCACAAGGTTGCCGCCCCGCGACGACAGTGGCGTTGGGGCTGGAGGCGGGATCTGGCGGATCCTCACATACCATCACGTGGCGCGGTGTCTGACGATGAACGCTCGGAGCACCATCGCTCCGAGTGCGACCGATGACGCCACCGACGACGCTTCACCGACGACGCCCCGCCAAGGAGTGACGCGATGCTCTACCTCAGTCAGGCCATCGGCCGGCCGGTGCTCGACCGGCAGGGCGAGCACCTGGGCAAGGTGGCCGACCTGATCGTGGCCCTGGGTGATCGGTATCCGCCGGTCACCGGTCTCGTCATGTCCACCGGCCGGCGACGCATCTTCCTGCCCTGGACCGACGTGGCGTCCTTCGACGAGCATGACGGTGCGCGCATGCGTACGCGGCGCCTGGACATCGACCGCTTCCAGCAGCGACCCAACGAGCTGCTCCTATTCCTGGACCTCCAGGACAAGCAGATCGTGGACATCGACGGTCGCAAGGTGGTGCGCGTCAACGACCTGCGGCTCGACCACATCGAGGGGCGCCTGCACCTGGTGGCCGTGGACGTTGGCGCGGCGGGGATCCTGCGTCGGTTGGGCATCGAAGGGCCGTTCCGGACCATCGCCCGGAACATGCGCCTGGATGTGCCGGAACGCTACATCGACTGGGAAGACGTCGACCCGGTCGAAAGCTCCATCGCCTCGATACGCCTGCGGGTGCCGCACCAAGGGCTGCGCGAGCTGCACCCTGCCGACCTGGCCTCGATCATCGACGAGCTGGCGCCCCGCGACCGGGCCGGCATCCTCGCTTCGCTGGACGACGAGTCTGCTGCCGACGCCATCGAGGAGATGGAGCCCGAGACGCAGGTCGAGGTCATGGAGGATCTCAGCCCGGAGCGCGCGGCCGACATCCTGGAAGAGATGAGCCCGGACGATGCCGCCGACCTCGTGGCGGACCTCTCGGAGGCAGCGCGGCGTCAGATCCTGCCGCTCATGGAGCGCGACGAGGCGGAAGAGGTCCGCCAGTTGCTGGGCTATCCGGAGGACTCGGCCGGCGGCATCATGACCACGGAATTCATCGCCATCCCTGAGCATCTGACGGCCCTGGAGACCATCGAGCGACTGCGCGAGCTGGAGCCGGACGCGGAAACCATCTATTACATCTACGTGGTGGGCGAGGACGGTCGGCTCTCCGGGGTACTCTCCCTGCGCGACTTGATCGTGGCCCGTCCAGAAGCACGGGTGACCGACTTCATGCAGCACGAGCCGGTCGCAGTAGGCCTCCTGACCGACCACGAGGAGGTCGCCCAGGTGGTGGCGCGCTACAACCTGTTGGCCGTGCCGGTGGTCGATGACGAGGGTCGCATGGCGGGCATCGTGACCGTGGACGATGCCATCGACATGGTCCTGCCAGGGGCCTGGAAGCGGCGACTGCCGCGGCTCTTCAGCCGGAGCGAGGAGTAGTGCCGAACCCGGTGAAGCGCCGGCTGCCCACCGCACCGCGCATCGGAGTGTTGGCCCGCCTGCGCGACCGCCTGGAGCAGGGCGAGGTATTGCGGCTGCGCTCGCGCTTCCGCCGGCGCCGGTTCGTCGCCTTCCTGGCGGTGCTGGGCCCAGGACTCATCGCGGGCATCGCCGGCAACGACGCGGGCGGCATCACGACCTACTCGGTGATGGGGGCCGAGACCGGCTACGCCCTCCTCTGGCTCTTCCCCATCACCCTCGTGATGCTGGCGGTCGTCCAGGAGATGGCAGCCCGGCTGGGAGTCATCACCGGGCAGGGTCTCTCCGATCTCATCCGGGACTCGTTCGGCGTGCGCTGGACCGCCTTCGCCATGCTCGTCCTGCTCGTGGCCAACCTGGCCAACACAGTGGCGAACTTCGCGGGCAGTTCGGCGGCGATGGCGATCTTCGATGTGCCACGCATCGTGACCGTGCCCGTGGTGGCTGTGGCCATCTGGGCGCTGGTCATCTTCGCCTCGTACCGCCTGCTGGAACGGATCTTCCTGTCCATCAGCTCGGTCTTCCTGACCTACGTCATCGCGGCCTTCCTCGTGCGGCCGGACTGGGGGGAGGTCGGCGCCGCGATCCTCTCACCGAGCCTGTCCGTGCCCGGGATGGCCGTGTCGGGCACCCTCCTCCTGGCGGTCGCGGTGGTCGGCACGACGATCACGCCCTACATGCAGTTCTACCTCCAGTCGGCCGTGGCGGAGAAGGGCATCGACGAGGAGGAACTCCGCCTGGGGCAGGCGGACGCGGTGGTGGGAGCCATCTGGACCAATACCGTGGCGCTCTTCATCGTGGTGGCCACCGCCGCCGCGCTCTTCGGCAGTGGCATCGGCCTGGAGAGCGCGGAACAGGCGGCCGAGGCACTGCGACCGGTGGCCGGCGACCTCTCGGCGGTGCTGTTCGGCATCGGGCTGCTGGGCGCGAGCGTGCTGGCCGCGACCATCCTGCCCATCAGCACGGCCTACGTGATCTGTGAGGCGTTCGGCTGGGAGTCCGGGGTCGGCAAGCCGTTCCGTGACGCGCCGGCCTTCTTCCTCATCTACAGCTTCGTGTTGTTCACCAGCGCGGCCGTGATGCTGCTGCC
>JALZLU010000028.1 GCA_030858685.1 Chloroflexota bacterium
TCGTAGTAGCGCGCCAGGGTCGTGGCAGGCTCTGGATCGATCGGGCCGGCGCCATCGTTCGGGTCGCCCTGGTCCCGCCCTTCAGTCACCCCGGAACTCGCGCCAGGCGGCCGCCACCAGATCCGGCTCGGCGAAGAGCTCCCAGGCGGTCTGCGCTACGAGCGCCGCCGAGATGAGCGTCACTTCGTCCGCGCGGGGACGGGCGGCCGCATCGCGGAACTCGATGGAGTGTCCCGGCACTCCCTCGTCACAGATGGCGATCATGGGGTGGATGGCTGGCAGGACCTGGCTGACGTTGCCCATGTCGGACGAGCCCAGCTGATCCGGCAGCACCGGTTCGTCCGGGATGCCATAGGCCGACATGTTGGCTGCGAAGCGTTCGCGCAGCGTGGCGTTGTCCTTCATGGTCGACGATCCGCCGGAGAAGACCGCTTCTCCCTCGCAGTCCGCCGCCAAGGCAGCCGCTGCGACGAGCTGCCGGAACCGCTCGCGCATCCGACCGAACTCCATCTCGTCCGTGGAGCGGATCATGAAACGCCCCACGGTCCGGTCCGGGATGATGTTGGCGGCCGTGCCGCCCTCGATGACGATGCCGTGCACGCGCGCGTCCGGCCGCAGCTGCTGGCGCCAGAGGCCGATGGAGCTGAAGAGCATCACCAACGCGTCGAGCGCGTTGCGGCCCTTCCAGGGATCCGCCGCCGCGTGCGCCTGGAAGCCGCTGAAGGTGACCTCCACATCCTCCGAGGCGAGCAAGACGCAGGCGACCTGCGAGCGGTCGCTGGGGTGGAAGAGCAAGGCGGCGTCGAGTCCATCCAGAAGGCCGTCATCGATCATGAACTGCTTGCCTGACCCCCGTTCCTCGGCGGGCGTGCCCAGGAAGACGATCTCTCCACGTAGCTCCGACGCCATGGACGCCAGCGCGATGGCCGCTCCCACGCCGCTGGCAGCCATCGTGTTGTGGCCGCAGCCATGGCCCAGGCCGGGCAGCGCGTCGTATTCGGCCAGGATGCCGATGCGCGGACCGTTGGTGCCCAGACCGCCGGGTAGCCGGCCGCGTACCGCCGTCTCGAGACGCCCGGCGGGGTGCTCGACCCGGTAGCCGTGGCGTGCTACGGCTTCCGCCACCCAGGTCGCGGCCTGCCGCTCCTCGAAGGCCGGCTCGGGATGCTGGTGGATACGATGAGAGAGCCCCAGGATCTCCTCGCGGTGCTCGTCGATGACCTCCGCCAGGCGCCGCTTGGCGTCGGCATGGGCACCTTCGAAGCGACCTCCCGTGAGCGGCACCGCCGCCGCTTCGTCTGCTCGCTCGCCAGTCACGCGGAGACCGACGTGGCGTCAGCCTCGGCGGGACGGCTTGGCACTCCGTCCTCGAAGCGGACCGGATGCCCATCTCGCTTCTTGACGGCGAGGGCACTGATGCACTCGAGTGCCGCCCGGTGGGCGGCCATGGCGGTCACCTCGGCGTGGTCGTAGGGCGGCGATACCTCGACGATGTCCATGGCCGCCAGCTCGACGCTGCCAACGATGCGGCGCACCGCGCGCAGGACCTCGCGAGTGAGCATGCCGCCGGGCTCGGGCGTGCCGGTGCCGGGGGCCATGCCCGGGTCCAGCACGTCGATGTCGAGGGAGAGGTAGATGGCCTCCGCTCCGTCGAGCGCCTCCGAGATGGCATCGTCGATGACCGCCTCAGCGCCGCGCTCCTCGATCTCTCGCATGAGGTGCCAGCGCATGCCCTGCTCGTGCATCCACTCGAAGACGTCCGGCGGCGGCCAGTAGCCCCGCAATCCGACCTGCACGAAGTTGCGGCCCTTGACTGCGCCCGACTCGATGAGACGGCGCATCGGCGTCCCGTGGCCCGCCAGATTGCCCCAGTCCTGATCGGCCGTGTCTGCGTGTGCGTCGAAGTGCACGATGCCGATGCTTCCCGGCGCTCGAGCCTGCGCCACGGCGCTGGCGCTGGGCCAAGTGATGGAGTGATCGCCGCCAAGGACGATTGGGATGGCACCGCACGAGGCCACCTCGAGGACCTTGCGAAAGATCATGGCGTGGCTGCGCTCCGGCGAGGCGGGCACGATGTCCGCGTCCCCGGCATCCACCACGTCGAGCTCTAGGAAGGGCATCACGTCCAGCTGGAGCGAGTGCTGGCCGTGGTTGTAGAAGGCCTGGCGGATGGCGCGCGGACCGAAGCGGGCACCAGGGCGATGGCTCACGGCATCGTCGAAGGGCGCACCGACGATGGCCACGTCAGGCCGGCGCTGCATGAGCGCCTGCTCGCCCGAGACGATGTCGCGCTGGCTGAAGGAGACCGGCCCGACGTAGGCAGGTCTGGACTCGCCGTCGAAGGTGCGGAAGGGACCATCCCACCCGTTGAGACGGCCATAGTCGGGCCTGCTCGGGGAAGAGTGAAGCGGATCGGACACGGCGCGGGACCTCGCGCGCGACGCACCGCCGGTTCCGGATCACGGTCCAGCAGGGCGCGTCGTCGTCCATGCTAGCGCCCGTCGACCCGTGCAGAACCATGCGCCGA
>JALZLU010000034.1 GCA_030858685.1 Chloroflexota bacterium
GGAGGCGAGCGAGCCGGGCGACGACTGGGCTTCGGCGAGCGGCTGCGCTCGGCGTGATCGCCCCAGCCGCTCGACCGCCCATCGAGGAACGGTTGCGCCAGGCGGGGTTGCCCTCGTTGCCGCGAACGGCCTGGCTGGAGATCGACCAGGACGCCCTGGCCGGCAACCTGCGCGCGGTCCGCGAGCTGGTGGGGCCGAGCGTCGAGGTCTCGGCCGTGGTGAAGGCCGATGGCTATGGCCATGGCCTGGAAGTGGCGGCCCGGACGTTCGTCGCGGCCGGCGCGGGGCGGCTGTGCGTGGCCACGCTCGACGAAGCCATGGCGCTGCGCCGGGCGAGTATCACGGCGCCCGTGATGATCCTGTTCTCCATCCCGGCGGTGGAGGTCCCCGCGGCGGCAGCCGCCGGTTTCGAGCTGGTCGTTGCGGATGCCGACGCGGCCCTGGGCATGCTGGCGGCCTGGCGGCAACGGGCTGCGGCCGGCGGCCCGGACGGCGACAGCCTCGGTTTGCTCATCCATCTGGAGGTGGAGACGGGACTCACGCGCGCCGGCATCGTGCTGGAGCGGGTCGCTGATGTGGCACGTGCCATGGCGGCTACGCCGCAGGTTCGCCTCGCCGGGATCTGGTCGCATCTCGCCAGCGCCGAGGACCCGCACACTTCGTCGGAGCAGGAGCGCGTGCTGGTGGCCGCCGCGCTGGCGCTGAAGGAAGCGGGCATCCCAGCGCCGCCGATGCACATGGCTGCCAGCGGCGGTCTCTTCGCCGGCAGCGGCCGTCACCATGGGATGGTGCGGGCGGGTCTGTGCCTCTACGGCGAGCTGGCTGACGACCTGCCGGTCACGGCGGCAGCGCGCCGCGCGGCATCCCTGCTTCGGCCGGCCATGACCCTCAAGGCGCGTCCGTTGCGCATCCTGGATGTCGCCACGGGAACGGCCGTGGGTTACGGCGGCCGCTGGCGTGCCGCGCGTCCGTCCAGGATCGCGACGCTGCCCGTGGGCTACGGCGACGGATGGATCCGCGGCTACCAACCGGGCGCCTCCGCGCTCGTCGAGGGCCGGCCGGTGCCGCTGGCCGGAACGATCGCCATGGACGCTCTTGCCGTGGACGTGACCGATGTCCCGGGTGTCGGCATGGACAGTGAGTTCGTGCTCCTTGGCAGCCAGGGCGAGGCGCGCATCAGCGCCACGCGATTGGCGCGACGGCGCACCACCATCGCGTGGGAGGTCCTCGTCGGTATGGCTCACCGCCTGCCCCGGGTGTACCATTCCGGCGGAGAGGTGACGGGCATCCGAACGGTCGTCGGCGAGGTCCTGGTCCGCAAGGATCCCCAGGTCCGCGCGGCCCGCCGGAACCAGACGGAAGACCCTGCGCCTCCCTGAGATGGAGGGTGGGCTGAGTGAGGCTGGACGTGGATCCATGACCGGTTCGAGAGGCCAGGAGCCGGAACTTCGCGAGGAGGTCGTCGAGTTCGTGGCCCGCGAGATCCAGGTACGCGGCGTGACCGGTCCTGCCGTCATGTTCCTTGAAGCAAGCCGCCCCTACCGGCCGCTGGGCAGCCAGGCGATGCTCTTCTTCGATCCCGTCCTGCGCGACCTCTTCGGGGGCGACATGGCGGAACTTCAGCGCGTGCTCGCCGACGAAGCGGGCATCGAGCGGCTGATCGAGCGGCTCGAGGAGATCGACGAAGAACCCGGCTTCGACGCCTGAGCTCGCCGCGCACCTCGTGACCCTTCCCGGGTGACGCCCGATCCGCTCTCCTTCTTCACCATCGACCATGGCACGGCCTCGACCGCTGCGGCCCTCATCGCGCCGGTGGGCGGGAGATTCCGGCTGCTCGCCGCAGCCGCGGCGCCCCGTGACATCGGCATCGAGCCCATCCTGGCCGATCTGGTGGGGCGGGTCCGCGCGACCGAACCGGCGGTTCTCCCGGCAGCCGACGACTGGCCTTCATGGGCTCGTCTGGAAGTCGCCACACACCGTCCTCTCCGCGTGGTCTGCGCGGCTGGCAGCGAGCGTCGTGCCGACGAGCTGATCCACACGTTCGGGATGGCGGGCTGGGAGGTGGCTGCCCGTTTCGCGAGTCCGCGCGTCGATGTGCTGGCCCTCACCGAGGCCTGCCTCGACCGTTCGGTCACGGTCGTGGCCCTGGGCGGTGGCGAGCCGCCATCGCCCCCCGAACGAGCCGCGCTCGACCTCGTTGCCGCAGCCGTTACCGCGGCGGCGCAGCGACGGCCGGACCTGCGCTTGATCCTGCTGGGTGGAGCGTCCGGCTGGAGTGACCTGTTCCCCGCCGACCGGTCGGTGCATGGGCCGGTGACCGGACCGGGTGGACGCGGCGGTGCCAGCGGCGGTGCGACGGGCGCGGCGCGCTTCGTCCTCGAGCTGGCGACCCACTGGGCCTCGAGTGGGACCGTTCCCCGGCTGCCTGACGGGCGGCAGGCGTTCGCGGTCGGCGCCGCGTCGCTGGCGACGCTGCTCGATCGGACCGTGGATGCGGTCGACGTGGGCCACTCGGCCGGCTTTCGGACGGTCGCCGCGCCGGACGGGTCGGCGGAGTGGTCGCTGCGCGCCGATGCTGCGCTGGTACCCAGGCGCGCCATGAACGATGACGAGGAGGTGGACAGGATCCTGCGCTGGTGCGCACTCCGTGCCGAACACTTCGATCTGCGTGATCGGGTCCGAAACCTGGGTCTGGCGCCATGGCGCGATGCCGCGGGGGATGGCGCGCGCATCCGTCTCGCCGCTCTGCGTGCCTCGCTCGAGCGCCTCTCGGGAGCCCTGAGCGGCCACCATCCCGAGGCGCTCCTCCAGCGGCCGACGACCACGCGGCGGGGCATCGCGAGCGCCATGGCACGGAGCAGATGGGGCGCGCAGTCGGGCAGGGCGCCCTCCGAGGACTCGACCGCCGGACCGGACCTCGTGCTGGCTTCTGGAGGTGCGTTCGCCGCGGTGCCCGCGCCCATCGCTGCGCTGGCCTTGCTCGACGCGCTGCGCCGACCCGGCGCGCGGACGCTGCTCTGGGACCATGCCCGCCTGCTCGCGCCGATGGGCACGCTGAGTGAAGAGGCTGACCGCCGGCGGCTCATGGCCGATCTGGTGGACGACGCATTCGTGCCGCTGGCCAGCACGGTCATAGCCGGCGAGCTGTCGCCAGGCCGTCCCGCCACCTTGCGCGTGACGAGCCCGGTCGCCACGTACGAGACGCCGCTGGCCGCCGGATCGCTGCGGACCGTGGACCTGCCGCCGGGCGTAACGGCACGCGTCGAGATCGAGGCAGACGAGCCGCTGATGTTGGGCGTCCGAGCCCGCCACGTGGCCATGGATCTGACCGGGGGCCTGGCTGGACTGCTGGTCGACGGACGCGAGACGCCGTTGCGGCTCCACGAGCGACCCGATCGACGCCGTGCCCAGCTGGACGGCTGGGAGCGAGGACTCTGGGCGGGCCTCGAGCCATGAGCGAGGAGGCGCCGCCCCCGTCCCGAGGGGCGCGAGCCAAGAGCAGGGCTCCTCGACGAAGTACGCCACAGGGTGGGTCCCGGGCGGCCGCGGCCACACCCCCGGCCACACCCCCGGGCACGCTCCCGGCGGCGCTGTACGTGGGTGGCCGCGCGCCCGTCCTGGAGTCGCCACTCTGCTGGTTCAGCCTGGGCGCCGCCGACCGGCCCTCGGTCGCGGCGGGCGATGTGGTGAAGGTGGGCGACGTGCTCTTCGAGCGCACGCGGGATGTCCACCTCGCCCGGTCGAGCGGGGTCACCGGCGGGGAGCTGCTGCCCGGTGCGCCGGTCGATCCAGGGAGCCACGTCGCCTCCGCCACGGCTCGGCGTCGGGTGCGCTCCGGCGACCGGGCGACGGTGCTCTTCCGCGACGCCGAGGGCAGCCTGCGGCTGGCCGTAGGCAGGGCCTCCGACCAGGAGCAGTCGGTTGTGGGCGGGCTGGTGGAAGTAGTCGACGGGCGTGGCATCGCTATCCGTGCCGAGGGCGACGGCCTGCCGGGTGCCATCGGCTGGGGCCGCTCGGTGCGCGGTCCACTACTCCTCGCCGTGTCGACATCGGATGGAGACCTGCGGGCATCGGCCATCGACGTGGCGGCCGCCGGATCGATCGTGGTGGCGGGGGCTCGTGTCGACATCGAGGCCATCACCCGTGCCCGCGCGCTGGGCGTTCGCGGCATCGTCTGCGGCGGCCTGATGGGCAAGGAGCTACGGCAGCTGGAGGCCTCGGAGGCGCGGCAGCGTGCCTCGCTCCACCCGCCGCCGCCGTTCGCGGTGCTGGTGCTCGACGGATACGGACGGCGGCCCATCCCTGGACCAGCCTGGGACGCCCTAAGCGCGGCCGCCGGACGCGAGGTGTCCCTCCTGACCGATCCGCCGCTCGTCCTGCTGGGAGCGGGAGTGATCCGCCGGCCGGCCGCCGAGCTGGTGCGCGTCACGGCCGGCGCTCACCTTGGACGCGAGGGGCGGCTGCTGGACCTGCGCGGCCTGCATCGGGGCGCGGGTGGGGTATATCTGCCGGCCGGTCTCGTGTCGCTGGACGGCCGCACGCCGGGCGATCCGGTGGAGCGACAGAGCATCGCGCTCGCCGACCTGGAACGCTTGGATTAACCTAGCCCGGTGACCCCTTCGTCCCCCCTCGAGACCGTGCCCGCGCGCGCAGTTTCGGTGGCCACTGCGAGCGCCGAGGAGACCCGCGAGTTGGCAGCCGAGCTGGCGTCCGCGGCCAGGGCAGGGGATCGCATCGCGCTGATCGGCCCGTTGGGCGCGGGCAAGACGCAGTTCGCCAAGGGATTCGCCCACGGGCTGGGCATCACGGCCGTGGTCAATAGCCCCAGCTTCACGCTGATGGCCGAGTACACAGGGCGGCTGAAGCTGTTCCATCAGGACCTCTACCGCCTGGCGGGCGCGGCGGAGGCCATGGCCGGCGGTCTTCTGGATGACCGACAGGAGGGCGGCGTCACGCTCACCGAGTGGGCCGACCGTCTGGAGCCCGGCCTCGATCCCCATCGGCTGGAAGTGCGCATCGTGGTCGGCGACGATGAGCGGCGCCGCATCGAATTCTCCAGCACCGATCGCCGACGCCACTCAGGCTACCTCGTCGCTGCGGCCGGTTGGAAGGCGCGTGATGGCGCTGCGGCCCGGGGCGCGGACGCCGACACCACGTGAGTCCGTCACATGGGCCGCTGCTGGCCATCGACACGGCCACCAGACGTACGTCGGTGGCACTGGGCGATGTGAGTGGGCCGAGCTTCACTCGAAGTGCTGAGCGGGACGCCGATGGAAGCCTGCTGGACCTGGTGGCGGAACTCCTGGCGGAGGCCGGCGTCGGGCGCGAGGCGCTCGGCGGCATCGTAGTGGGCACGGGCCCAGGCAGTTTCACCGGCCTGCGTCTCGGCCTGGCCACGGCCAAGACCCTGGCCTATGCGCTGCGCATCCCCCTGCTGGGCGTGCCCACGGTGGAGGCTCTGGCGCGCGCAAGCGGCGGCAGCGACGGGGGCACGCTGCTGGTGGTGCTGGCCGCAGGAGCGCGTGATCACTACCTTGCACGAGTGCAGGACCCGGCTGGTGCGGCGCGCCTTGCTAGCCCCGTCGAGCTGCTGCCACCGGGCGCCTCGCTGCCAGAGGCCGTCGGAGCAGGGGTCGCTCTCACGGTGGAGACATCATCGGCCGCGCTCGGACCGGAGGCCGCCGCGCGCGGCACCGCAGCACTCGACGGCCTGGCCGAGGCGCTGCTCGCCCTGGGCCACGGACGGCTCTCGGCGGGAGAGCGCGCGAAACCCGCTGACCTGGTGCCCGAGTACGTAGCCCTGCCCCGCGGCATCGCGGCGACCGCCGGTGCGATGTGGTCGCCCGACCTCCGGTAGCGCTCCGGGTCCGGGCCATGACCGTGGCGGACATCCCGGACGTTCACGAGATCGAGCGCGCCTCGTTCCCCGTGCCCTGGCCGGCCTACGCCTTTCGACAGGAGCTGGAGATGAATCGCCTGGCCCGTTACCTGCTGGTCAAGGCGGGTGGTGAGGTCGTTGCCTACGGCGGCATCTGGCTGATGGTCGATGAGGCGCATGTGACCACCTTCGCGGTCCTGCCCGCCTGGCGGCGCATGGGCATCGGCGGCCTGCTCATGGTGGAGTTGATGCGCGTGGCGCACGACGTGGGAGCCTCCGTGGCTACCCTGGAGGTGCGTCTCTCGAACGAGGCCGCGCGCGCCCTGTACGCCCGCTTCGGATTTCGACCGGTGGGCCTCCGCCCGCGGTACTACTCGGACAACGGCGAGGACGCCCTGATCATGACCACCGACCGACTCGACTCGCCCCCGATGCGCGAGCGCATGCGGCTGATGGCCAGCCACTATGGGTCCCTGCCGCCGACATCCGATGACCTCGATCGTGCCGAGTCGCAACGATGAGCGGCCGGATCCTGGCCATCGAGACCTCCTGCGATGAGACCGCCGTGGCGGTGGTGGAGGAGGGGGGGCGCATCGTGGCCAACGTCGTGGCCAGTCAGGTGGCACTCCACGCCGAGACGGGCGGCATCGTCCCGGAGGTAGCCGCGCGGGCCCACCTGCGCTGGATGCTGCCGGTGCTTGAAGAAGCGCGCACGCGGGGAGGCATCGAGCGCTGGTCCGATCTGGAGGCCATCGCGGTCACGGAAGGCCCGGGACTGGCCGGATCGCTGCTGGTGGGCATCACCATGGCCAAGACGCTGGCCTGGGTCACCGATCTGCCACTCGTGCCGGTCAACCATCTCGAGGGTCACATCTACGCGGCCTGGCTGCATGATGAGAAGGGACCCGATCGGACGGAACCGAAGTTCCCGCTGGTGGCCATGGTCGTGAGCGGCGGGCATACGTTCTTGGTGGAGATGCGCGATCACCTGCAGTACCGGCTGTTGGGCCAGACCGTCGACGACGCGGCGGGTGAAGCCTTCGACAAGGTCGGCCGGTTGCTCGGTCTGCCCTATCCCGGGGGGCCTGCCATCATGCGGGCCGCCTCGGGAGCGACCGCGCGCGATCGCCGCTTCCCACGCGCCTGGTTGGGCGACAGTGATGACTTCAGCTTCAGCGGCCTGAAAACGGCCGCTCGGCGTGCCGTACACGCGGAACTCGGCCAGCCGGAGACCGAGCGTGGTGAGCCGGACGGCGGCCGCTTGCCGGAGGCGGTCGTGGCCGAACTGGCCTGGGCTTTCCAGGACTCGGTCGTGGAAGTGCTGGCCACCAAGACGCTTCGCGCCGCCGAACGGAGCGACGCCCGCACCATCGTGCTGGGCGGCGGCGTGGCGGCCAACGCCGTGCTGCGGCAGCGCCTCGCGGACGGCGCCGCGGCACGCGGCATCCCGCTGGTCGTGCCGCACCCGTCGCTCTGCACGGACAATGCCGCGATGATCGGCGCTGCGAGCTGGCATCGGTTGGCGGCGGGAGCGCGGGCAGGCTCCGACCTGGAGGCTCGGCCATCGCTGAAGCTCGCGAGCTGATGGCCTCGCTGAGGCCCGTGACCCGATGACCCCGGTCGACGGATCGCCCGGCGCATCGCCCGGCGCCGGAGGCGCTGATCGGCCGCCGCCGCCGGATCCCGGAGCGGGCCTGCTGGATGCGCGGCACCTCGGCGCGGAGAGCGTCGAGCGCTACCTGCGACGCCACGGACTGGGTGCCTCCAAGCGCTACAGCCAGAACCACCTGGTCGACGGCGAGGTGCTGGAGGCCATCGTGGAGGCGGCCGCCCCGGCCGGTCGATCGGTGCTGGAGATCGGGCCCGGCATCGGCATCCTCTCCGGAGCCCTGCTGGCCGCCGGCGCGGCACGCCTCAGTGCCGTCGAGGTCGACCGACGCCTGGCGGGACATCTCCGGGAGCGCTTCGGCTCCGATCCGCGCTTCCTGTTGACCGAGACCGACGTCCTTGATGCAGACGTGGCGGCCCTCGTCGAGCCGCCCTACGACCTGGTGGCGAACCTGCCGTATCACATCACGTCGCCCGTGCTGCATCAGGCCCTGGGCGACGAGCCGCGGCCCGAACGCTTCGTGCTGATGCTCCAGCGTGAGGTGGCGGAGCGCATCACCTCGCCACCCGGTGGCATGAGCTACCTGTCGGTGTTCGTGCAGTACCACGCGCAGGCATCGCTTCTGCGCATCGTGCCCGCCACCGCCTTCGAGCCCGCGCCACAGGTGGAGTCGGCCGTGGTGGTCGGCGAGGTCCGCCCGCGCCGCCTTGCGGCGACAGAGGAGGAGGCGCTGTGGCGGCTGGTACAGGCCGGCTTCCGTGAGCGCCGCAAGATGATCCACAACGTCCTGCTTCGCCAGTTGCCCGGCGTAGGCCGGGAACGCATCACGGCGGCTTTGGCGGCGGTGGGCATCGCACCCGACCGGCGCCCGCAGACCGTCTCGGTCGACGAGTGGCTGCATCTCTCGGCCGTCATCGGGCCGCTGTCCTGATGGGGGGCCAGCCGCCCGTGCGGCGCGTCCGCCGGTGATGCACTTCGAGGCCCGACCCCCAGCCAAGGTCAACCTGGCGTTGGCCATGACCGGCCGCCGGGCGGACGGATTCCACGAGCTCTCCTCGGTCTTCGTGCGCATCGGCCTGGCCGACCGTATCTCGGTCCGACTCGCGGACCCTTCAGCCGATCGCGACCACCTGACGATCACCGGTGACGACACGCTCCCCGTCGACGGGAACCTGGTGTCCCGAGCCGTGGAGCTGCTGCGCGGTGAGGCCCGACTGCCGCTGCCATTCCTGGACCTCGCCTTGGAGAAGCGGATCCCTGTGGCAGCCGGCCTGGGCGGCGGCAGCGCGGACGCAGCAGCAGCCCTCGGCCTGGCGGCGACCGCGTGGGGTATCGGGCTCGCGCCTGATCGCGAGCAGGCGCTTGCTCTGGCGCTCGGCGCGGACGTGCCCTTCTTCGCTGGAGGTCACGCCGCAGCGCTGGTGACTGGCGTCGGCGAGCGACTCGAGCCCTTGCCGGGCGTTCGCGGCGATGCCGGGTTGCTCATCGTGACGCCGCCCATCGCGCTCGCCACCCGAGCGGTCTATCGAGCCTACGACGGACTCTCCGGGTCGGCGCCGAGCGCCGTCGCTTGGCGGGCGACCGAGGTGGTCGATGCGCTGGCCAAGGCGCTGCGGAGTGGGCTGGAGGGATCGCAGTTGGTGACGTGGAGTGACCGCCTGGCGGAGGCCAACGACCTGTGGCCGGCTGCGCTCACCATCGAGCCGGATCTGGCCCGCGTGCGCCGCGGACTCGAGCATCATCTGGGTCGTCGGCTACTCATGAGCGGCTCGGGCGCCACACTCGTGGGTCTCTATGCTTCGGCACATGAAGCGGCAGACGCTGGGAAGGTCTTGATCTCGAGCCGCACCGCCGAGCTGGACGGTTCGTCCATCGCAGCCTGCGATCTCATCGGCCCGGATCCCACCTGGAGGCATCCATGACCAAGCGGCGCATCACCACCGCCAGCGCACCGGCGGCCCTGGGTCCGTACAGCCAGGCCATCGATACCGGCGCGCAGGTCTTCTGCTCCGGGCAGGTGGGCATCGATCCCGATACCGGAGACCTGGTCGTGGGTGGCATCAAGGCCGAGTCCCAGCGAGCGCTGCGGAACCTCGGTGCGGTCCTGGATGCCGCTGGCGTGTCCTACGCCGACGTGGTCAAGACGACGGTCTTCCTCATCGACATCGGCGACTTCGCCACCTTCAACGCCATCTATGCCGACTTCTTCCCCGATCCGCCACCGGCCCGCTCGACCTTCGCCGTGGCTGCCCTGCCCAAGGGCGCCCGCGTGGAAGTCGAGGCCATCGCCGTGCGCAGCGCCGCCGACCCCAGCTGAGTCCGGGTGCTGACGGCCGCGCATGGTGCCCGCCTGACGGTCATCTGATGGGAAGGGAGTGCCCCCTCGACAGACCGAGGACCCGACCGGCCGCCTGCGTTTGACACTCCGCAGGCGCTCCCCGTAGAGTCTGCCGCACGCACATGCCCAACCCTCCATCACCCGCCGGCGGGGAAACCCCGTCGTGACGAACCCTCCGACACCCCGAACGATCGCCGTCGTTCTCGCGGCCGGCCTCGGCACGCGGATGCGCTCCCGCCTCCCCAAGGTGCTTCACCCGATCTGCGGGCGTCCCATGCTGGCGTATGTCCTGGACGCCGCGCGCGACGCCACGGGCGAGCGACCCCTTGTCGTCTACTCGCCGGCCACCGCCCAGATCCGGGACGTCTTCGCCGACGAGGCGGACTTCGCGCTCCAGGACGAGCCGCGCGGCACCGGCGACGCGCTTCGAGCCGCGCTGGCCGCACTCCCGGAGGACGTCGAGGAGATCGTCGTGCTCTCCGGAGACGTGCCGCTCATCGAAGCCGCGCATGTGGAACACGTGATGGCCGTACGGCGCGAAGGCGCAGTCATGGCCTTGGCCGCCTTCGAGCCGCTCGATCCCACGGGCTACGGGCAGATCACCATCGACGAGAGCGGGGCAGTGCGAGTCCTCGAGGCGAAGGACGACGATCAGGCGGAAGGCGATCCGACCGTCGCGAATGCAGGCCTGTACGCCTTCGATGTCGCCTGGTTACGACGGGCCATCTCTCGTGTCGAGCCATCCGCGGTCACAGGTGAGATCTATCTGACCCGCCTACCGGAGATCGCCACCCTGGATGGCGAGCGGGTGGTGGTGGCGAGATCGGCCGGTTTCACCTGGGACGAGTCGCTGGAAGGCGTCAACGACCGTGAGCAACTGGCGCGAGCCGCCCAGGATCTGCGGCTGGGCCCGATCTTCGAGTGGATGCGCAACGGCGTGACGTTCGAGGACCCCAGCACGGCGGCCATCGACACGACGGTGCAGCTGGCCGAGGACGTCACGGTGGAGCCGAACGTCACCCTCAAGGGCAGCACGCGGGTCGGTCGCGAGACGGTCATCAAGTCCGGCTCATACATCGTCGATTCCGTCATCGGTGAGCGCTGCACCATTTGGGCCAGTGTCATCGAGGACTCGGTGGTCGAGGACGATGTTCGCGTAGGCCCCTTCAGCCATCTTCGGCCGGGCGCGCGGATCGGGGCTGGCGCGGAGATCGGCAACTTCGCCGAGATCAAGAAGGCCAGGCTGGGGCCGCGCACCAAGCAGCACCACTTCAGCTACATCGGCGACGCTGAGGTGGGCGCTGACGTGAACATCGGCGCGGGCACCATCACTGCCAATTACGACGGACGGCGCAAGCACCGGACGCGCATCGGAGACGGCGCTTTCATCGGCTCGGACACCATC
>JALZLU010000079.1 GCA_030858685.1 Chloroflexota bacterium
GCCCCCGAGGGCGCGCCGCGCGAGCCGCTGTAAGCACCGGCCAGACCCACGACGATGATGCGACACGCAGGGCCGGCGCCGCAGCGCGCCGGCCCTGTCGTGTTTCGCGACGGGTGAGCGGAGCGCCGTTTCGACTACAAGGCCGGCGCCCGCCGCTTGCGGTTTTCGGCAGACCGGAGCGCTCTTGGGCCGTGTCCGTAGCGACGGCGTTGCGAAGCCGCAAGCGGCTGACCGTCGGCGCTGACTCCGGCAATCTAAGCCGTAAACAAGCGTGAGTTTCACTGCTTTTACTTGATTCGCGCAGTAAAAAACTCGAAACGCCCGCATTATCGTGTATTCAGAGGGTTATCACGACTTCTGACACGCACACGCGAGGAGGCGTTTCGAGTGAATACCAGTACACGCCAAAAGTGGCTCCGACGCAAGCGCCGCATTGCCAAACGCCTCCGCCCGCGGAAGTTCAACGCCCGGGCCAAACCCATGCTGGCGGCCCGCAACATCCACTGCGACATGGCCGACCGCACGCGGGCCATCGCCCACGGCGGCATCGGGTCGATCCACCTGCTCGCCCGACGGGTCGGCCTGATCGACGCCATCGACCGGGAGCTGCACCTGCTCAAGGTCCACCTGCCGTACCACGAATCGGATCACGTCCTGAACCTCGCCTACAACCTCCTGTGCGGCGGGGAGTGCATTCAAGACCTGGAGTTGCTCCGCAACGACGAGGCCCACCTCGATGCCCTGGGGGCCGGGCGCATTCCCGACCCGACCACGGCCGGCGACTTCTGCCGGCGGTTCGAGTCGGCCCGGCAGGTCGATACGTTGCAGGAGGCGTTCAATTCCGTCCGTCTCAAGGTCTGGCGGCAGCACGCCGCCCATGAGCCGGCGTTCCTGGATCGGGCCCGGATCGACGCCGACGGCACGCTCGCCCCAACCGGCGCCCAGTGCAAACAGGGGATGGACATCAGCTACGACGGGCAGTGGGGTTATCACCCGCTGGTCATCTCCCTGGCCAACACCAAGGAGCCGCTGTTCCTGTTGAACCGATCGGGCAACCGGCCGAGTCATGAGAATGCCGCCGGGTACCTGGACAAGGCGATCGACCTGTGCCGCCGAGGCGGGTTCAAGAGCATCCTGCTCCGCGGCGACACCGACTTCTCCCAGACCGCCCACCTGGACCGCTGGGACGCACAGGGCGACGTGCAGTTCCTGTTTGGCATCGACGCCATGCTGAACCTGAAGCTTCGGGCGGAACTGATCGAGCCGCCGGCGTGGCGGCCGCTGGCGCGCCCGCCGCGGTATGCGATAGCCACCCAGCCGCGTGCGAAGCCGCCGAACGTGAAGGACCCGATCATCGCCGAGCGGAACTTCAAGCACCTGCGGCTGGCGGCCGAGCACGTCGCCGAGATCGAGTACCAGCCGGTCAAGTGCGAGAAAGCGTACCGCCTGATCATCACCCGCAAGACGATCGACGTGGAGATGGGTCAGGAGAAGATGTGGCAGGAATACCGCTACTTCTTCCATCTCACCAACGACCGAACCACCCCGGCGGCGCAGCTGGTGCTGTCGGCCAACGGGCGCTGCGACCAGGAGAATCTGATCGAGCAGCTCAAGAACGGCGTGCACGCGATGAAGCTGCCGACGGGCGACCTGGTCAGCAACTGGGCGTACATGGTGATGGCCAGCCTGGCCTGGAGCCTCAAGGCCTGGTGGGGCCTGATGCTGCCCGAGGAAGCCCGCGGCTGCAGCCGGCAGCGCCGCGAGGCCCGCCGCCAGCAGAAGCGCGACGTGGTGCGGATGGAGTTCAAGCGGTTCGTGGCCGGCGTCGTGCGACTGCCGTGCCAGATCATCAAGGGCAGCCGGCGGTTGATCTACCGGCTGCTGTCATGGAGCCCCTGGCAGGAGCCGCTGCTGGCCGGCGTGGCGGCGTGGCGCACGCGGACACAATGTTGAGCGGCCAACACCCGATGCCGGGGCCCGGATGCCCCGGTTCGCGACGGCCTTGTGGCGGAGACGCACGGATGCACAAACACAACTCGGGCGCGAAGCGGCAAGCGCGTGGCGTCCGCGCGTGCTCAGCTGCGCGCAGAGATGGCCCGCGAGGCGGCCGGGGGATACGCTTGTTTAAGGCTTAACGCAATAGAAGTGTCCTCATCGAGCCCGGGTTAATCCGGGCGGATGGGAACGCTGTTGATGAGTGCGAAGGAACGGGTTCGCGGCGCCGCCGGCCGCGGCGGGCGACGCACACCGGGCGGCGGCCGTGGAGCTGGACGAGGTGCTGTGCGAGCACCACGAGCGGAAAGTGGGCCGGGACTGGTGCGTGCAATGGCGTGGGACGCTGCTGCAGATCGACAAGCGGC
>JALZLU010000104.1 GCA_030858685.1 Chloroflexota bacterium
GGGATGCCCTGCGACGATCCCCAGATGTTGCCGAACATCCGCGCCGCGTCGGAGCAAGCGGACATCGTCATCGTCTTCCCGCACTGGGGCGTTGAGTACCGGGTCGAGCCGCAGGAGAACCAGCGCAAGTTTGCCGAGCGGTGGCTGGAGGCCGGCGCGGAGATCGTCATCGGTGGCGGTACCCACACGGTCGGGGGAATGGAGGACTTCGAGGGCAAGCTCGCCTTCTACTCCATCGGCAACTTCGTCTTCGACCAGAACTGGGCCGAGTTCACGATGGAGGGCATCCTGCCCGAGATGACCTTCCACGGCGGCCAGCTCATGCAGGTGGCGCTCAACCCGTTCCTGGCGATCGACCAGGCGCAGCCCAACTTCCTCGATCCGGCCGAGGACGGCAAGGTCGTGCTGCAGCGCATCCGGAGTGGCTCAGAGGGCCTGCTCGACTATTAGCTGATGGCCGACAACTAGCTCGTTGATGACCAAGCGACTCCGACGCCTGGGCGGCGGGCTGAGCAGCAACTACTGGAAGCTCTGGTCGTCGTCGGCGCTGTCCAACCTGGCCGATGGCATCTTCACCATCGCCCTGCCCCTCATCGCCGTCCGCCTGACCGACTCGCCCATCCTGGTGGCGGGCGTGGCCGTCGCCGGACGGCTGCCCTGGCTGTTCTTCGCGCTCATCGCGGGAGCCCTGGCGGACCGGCTCGACCGGCGGCGCACGATGCGCGACGTCAACCTGCTGCGCGTCGCCGTCATCGGCGCGATGGCGGTCCTGGCGCTCCTCGACCTGCTCTCACTGCCGGTGCTGTACGGCGCGGCGCTGGTGCTTGGCATCGGCGAGACACTCTTCGACACGGCCGCCCAATCGATCATGCCCTCGCTGGTGGGGCGCGAGCAGCTGAGCAAGGCCAACGGGCGGCTGTACGCGGCGGAACTGTCCATGAACCAGTTCATCGGACCTCCGTTGGGTGGCCTGCTGGTCAGCCTATCCGTGCCGCTGGCGCTGGCGGGCAGCGCCCTCTGCTACGTGCTCGCCACCCTGGGACTGGTGCTCATCGTGGGCGACTTCCGTCCGGTCCGTACCGGCCCGCCGACGCGCATGCACACCGACATCGCCGAAGGGCTGCGCTACCTCTGGGGTCATCGGCTGCTGCGCACGCTGGCCGCGATGGTCGGGCTGATGAACCTGGCCACTTCTGCCGTGTTCGCCATCTTCGTGCTGTACGCCGTCGCCCCAGGGCCGATGGGCCTCACGGAGGCCGGATTCGGGATCCTGATCACGACATTCGCGGTGGGCAGCGTCGTCGGGTCGATGGTGGTCGAGCGCGTGGAGAAGCGGATGGGCCGGGCAGGGGTCCTCACCCTGGGTGTGCTCGGCAGCGGGCTGCCCCTCTTCGTGCCGGCCTTCACCACGGATCCCATCCTGGTCGGCGCGGCGTTCGCGATCATGGGGGTGACGATCGTGCTCTGGAACGTGGTGACGGTCTCTCTGCGGCAGCGCATCATTCCCGATCGACTGCTGGGCCGGGTCAACTCCGGGTACCGGCTGCTGGCCTGGGGGACGCAGCCCCTGGGCGCTCTGCTGGGTGGGGTGATCGGCCAGCTCTTCGGGCTGAACACCGTGTTCATCCTGGCCGGCGCCGTGACACTGCTCCTGCTCGTCGCGCGGGCGACCATCACGGACCAGGCGATCGATGCCGCTGAGGCCGAGGGCGACCGGGCGGCCGCCGCCGTCGCCTAGGTGGCGGCCTCGGGCGGCAACCCGGCGAAGATGTCGTCCTCGGGGAGACGAACGCCGACGTGCGAGACGCGCAGCGTGAAGTCCTCCGTGGGCTGGATCGTGCGCCACTCGTCAGCGTCGAAGGCCAGGAAGAAGCCCTCCCTGGAGAGTTGCGTGACGTGCTCACCGATGGCCGCCAGCTTGGCCTCCATGTACGTGGCGATGTCCACGCGCGTGGTGATCGGCCCCTGGGCGGCGCTCATCTGGGCCAAGTGCCCCTCTCGCTGTTCACGGGCCTCGTCCGTCTCGTCGGGCGGCGGCGCCCACCAGGTCTGGATGCCCTTGGCCTCGATCATGTCCAGGAACTCCTGCCGCCGGGCGATGTCCAGGACGCTCTCGTACAGCTTGGACGGCTGCCAGGGTGAGAGTCCCTCCTGGAGCTGCTCGGGATAGGCGGCGGGGTCGCCGGACCGCTCGAAAGTGAGCTTGGCCACCAGCGCGGCCCGGATGTGATCGGGATGGCCGTAGCCGCCGAAGTCGTTGTAGCCGACGATCACCTGCGGCTGGGTCTGTCGGACGATGCGCACCAGGCGCCCGGCCGCCTCATCCAGGTCCGCCTGCCAAAAGCTGCCCGGGGCGTCGTTCTCCGGCGTGCCCATCATCCCCGAGTCGACGAAGCCCAGCCAGTGGTGGTCGATGGGACCTAGATGAGCGAGCGCCCGCTGGAGCTCCAGCTTGCGTATGTCCGCCAGGTGCGCGTGGTTCTCCGGGGTGTCGAGCTCCGGCACGACGATCTCGCCGTGCTCGCCGCCCGTGCAGGTGACGCACACGACGCGGTGGCCGGTGCTGGCGTAGCGGGCCATGATCCCGCCGGTCGCGATGGTCTCGTCGTCGGGGTGGGCGTGGACGGTCAGCAGGGAGTGTCGAGAGGGCATGCGCCGATGCTATCGCGAAGTGGCTCGGGCGGACGGCCACAAACCGAGGTCCAGGTCAGGCGCGAGCGTCGCGAGCTGCGCCAAGTCGGGCGCGTAGGCGGCTCTCAGCGCTGCGACCAGCTCCTCGCCAAGTTCCACCTTTCGCGCTAGCGTGGCGTTGACCGGCCGGTCGAATCGGGCCGGGTCCAGCCGCACGTCGCGTAGTCCGAGGAAGTCGAAGGTGCGGGCAAGCTCACCCTGCGGGTCGGCGCGGCAGCGTTCGTACTGGAGCATGAGCACCTGCTCTCGAGGGAAGGTGGCGAAGACGCGGCGAAGTTGCTGTGCGTACAAGCCGCGACCGAACGCGCCCACCGCGTCCTGTCGGCCCAGGTCGCGGCGATCCATGTCGTCGGTGTGGACCATGCCGGAGCGATAGCGCTCGAGCGGGTCACGCAGCAGCACCAGGAGGCGCGCCCCGGGAGCCGCCTGTCGAAGCAGTTCCGGGGTCCAGAAGTCGATCATGTAGCTGGGTGTCCACTCGCCGGCCGCGCCGCCCGGCGGGCGCGGGAAGTAGCGCGCGTACCGCTCAACATCCGCGTCCGTGAACGGCCGCTCCCAGTAGCCGTCGAAGAAGTGCAGCTCCTTGGGCTGACCGCCGGCGCGATGCACATCCGGATGCTCGTGGATGAGCGCGCTCCACCACGACGTGCCCGCCTTCTGCGCCCCGATGCCCACGAAGTCGGGCGGCGCGACGACCCAGCCTGCGGGCACGCGCGGCGGCCCGCCCGGCCCGGGCGGGCGGTGGCCACGGATCTTGCG
>JALZLU010000133.1 GCA_030858685.1 Chloroflexota bacterium
CGTCGCCCTTCCGGCGTGGGCCACCATCCCGCTGACCGATGTGCGCACTGGCGAGACCTTCACGCTGGCCGGGACAGGCGACCGCGTCGTCTTCGTGGAACCGATGGCCGTCTGGTGCAGCAGTTGCCGCCAGCAGCAAGAAACGGCCAAGGAGGCCGTCGCCGGTCTCGATCCGAGTGGCATCACCTGGGTCGCCCTCGACGTTGACCCCAACGAGACGCCGGAGATGCTGGCCCGCTTCGCCGACGACAACGAGTTCCCGTTCACCTACGCCATCGCAGGGGTCGAGCTTTCGCGCGCCCTGGCCGACGCGTTCGGGGCGCAGGTGCTGAGTCCGCCCTCGACGCCGGTCATCGTGATCGGCACGGACGGAACGGTCACGCTCACGGAGTTCGGGCACAAGAGCCAGGCGCGCATCGCCGAGCTGGCCCAGCAACACGGCGCGTAGGCCGTGCCGGAGCTGGTCCTGCTCTTTACGGCGGGGCTCTTCAGCGCGGCCAGCCCCTGCCTGCTGCCGCTCTACCCCGGCTTCATCGCCTATCTCGCCTCGAACAGCGGCGCCATCGCCGGACGTCGCGCGGCGGGACTGCTCGGGCTGCTGGTGCTGGCCGGCGTACTCACCACGATGGTGCTCATCGGCTTTCTGCTGCGACTGCTGAGCCTGGCCACGGGGCAGTTCCTGCTCATCGTCATCCCGCTCGTCTACCTGGCCGTCATCGCGCTGGGCGTCCTGCTCCTCACGGGCCGCAACCCGTTCGAGAAGATGCCCAGCGCCCGCATACCGCTGGTCAAGAACCCGTACGGGCAGGCCTTCGTGTACGGCCTGATGCTCGGTCCGGTCGCGGTGCCCTGCGCGGGACCGTTCCTGTTCGCGTTGCTGGCCATCTCCACCGGCGCCACCGACACGCTGGCCCAGATCGGTCGCTTCTTCGTGTTCGGGCTGGGCTTTGGTCTGCCGCTGGTCGGCCTGTCCCTGCTGGCCGCGGCGCGCGGTCAGGCGCTGGTGCGCTGGGTGCTGGCACGGCACGACGCGCTGGAACGCGTGGCCGGAGTGCTGCTCATCGCGGCAGGGATCTACGGGCTGGCCACCGAGTGGGAGAACATCCGCTTCACGCTGGGCGCCTGAAGCCGACCCCGAGGCGGATCTGGCGCGGAGATGCCGCCGGGGTCAGGCGCCGACGTATGCCGCGAGGTGCTCGCCTGTCAGAGTGGAGCGGGCGGCGACGAGGTCGGCGGGTGTGCCCTCGAAGACGATGCGGCCGCCGTCGTGCCCGGCACCTGGCCCGAGGTCGATGATCCAGTCGGCGTGCGCCATGACCCCCTGGTGGTGCTCGATGACGATGACCGACTTGCCTGAGTCGACGAGCCGGTCGAGCAGCCCGAGCAGCTGCTCGACGTCGGCAAGGTGGAGGCCTGCGGTAGGTTCGTCAAGTACGTAGAGGCCGCCTGTCTCTGCCATGCGAGTGGCCAGCTTGAGCCGCTGCCGCTCGCCGCCGGACAGCGTCGTGAGCGGCTGGCCGAGGCTGAGATAACCGAGCCCGACGTCGGCGAGCCGGGCGAGGATCGTGTGCGCGGCCGGCGTACTCGCCTCGCCATCGCCGAAGAACCCCTGGGCGTCGGTCACCGGCATCGCCAGCACCTCGGCGATATTCCGGCCGCTCAGCGTGTACTCCAGCACCGACGCCTGGAACCGCTTCCCCTCGCACTCCTCACAGGGCGACTCGACGGTGGCCATGACGCCCAGGTCGGTGTAGATGACGCCAGCGCCGTTGCAGGTGGGGCAGGCGCCCTCGGAGTTGGAGCTGAAGAGTGCCGGCTTCACGCCGTTGGCCCTCGCGAACGCCTTGCGGATCGGGTCGAGCAGGCCGGTGTACGTCGCCGGGTTGCTCCGTCGCGAACCTCTGATCGCGCCCTGGTCGATCACCACCACGCCGTCGCGGCCGGCCACCGAGCCGTGGATCAGCGAGCTCTTGCCGGAACCGGCGACGCCCGTGACCACGCAGAGCACCCCAAGCGGGACATCGACGTCCACGTCGCGGAGGTTGTGCGTCGAGGCGCCACGAACCTCCAGGGCGCAGGTCGAGTCGCGGACGGACCTCTTGAGGGACGCCCGGTCGTCGAGGTGGCGGCCGGTGATGGTGTCGCTCCCCCGCAGCCCCTCCACGCTGCCCTCGAAGCAGACCGCGCCGCCTGCCGTACCGGCGCCCGGGCCGAGGTCCACGACATGGTCGGCGATCGCGATCGTCTCGGGCTTGTGCTCCACGACGAGCACGGTGTTGCCCTTGTCGCGCAGCTGCAGCAACAGCTGGTTCATGCGCTCGATGTCGTGCGGGTGCAGGCCGATGGTCGGCTCATCGAACACGTACGTCACGTCGGTGAGCGACGAGCCGAGGTGGCGGATCATCTTGGTGCGCTGTGCCTCTCCCCCGGAAAGTGTGCCGGCCGGCCGCTCCAGCGAGAGGTAACCCAGCCCGATCTCCACGAATGAGTCGAGGGTCTGCTGCAGCGTGGAGAGCAACGGCGCCACGGACGGCTCGTCGACGCCGCGCACCCATGCGGCAAGGTCGCTGATCTGCATGGCGCACGCATCGGCGATGTTGATGCCCTTGATCCTCGAGGACCGGGCCGCCTCGTTGAGGCGGGAGCCTCCGCAGTCAGGGCAGGCGGTGAACGTCACGGCCCGCTCCACGAACGCGCGGATGTGCGGCTGCATCGCGTCGACGTCCTTGGACAGCAGCGACTTCTGGACCTTGGGGACCAGTCCCTCGTGGGTGAGGTTGAGGCCCTCCACCTTCACCTTGGTCGGCTCGCGGTACAGGAAGTCATCCAGTTCGGTCCTGGTGTAGTCGCCGATGGGCTTGTCCGGGTCCAGGCCCGCCGCCGAGAAGATCCGCACCATCCAGCCGTCCGCGGTGTAGCCGGGGACGGTGATCGCCCCCTGGGCCAGCGACTTGCTCTCGTCGAAGAGCTGGGCCAGGTCGATGTCGTTCACGGTGCCCATGCCCTCGCAACGCGGGCACATGCCTCCGGTGATGGTGAAGGTACGCTTCTCGGCCTGCCCGGCGTCCTTCTCGATCGTGACCTCCCCACCGTAGTGCTGCGCTACCGATCCGTCCTTTGCCGCGCGCACCTGGGTCCTGCCCGCCCCCTTCTCGACCGTGATCACACCGGTCGCCCGGGCCGAGGCGACGTTGAAGGAGAACGCCTGGGCCGAGCCGATGTGCGGCTGTCCGCGCCGGCTGAAGAGCATGCGCAGCATGGCGTTGGCATCGGTGGCGGTGCCCACCGTGGAGCGCGCGTTGGCGCCCATCCGCTCCTGGTCGACGATGATCGCCGTCGTCAGCCCGTCGAGCACGTCGACGTCCGGCCGCGCCAGCGTCGGCATGAAGCCCTGCACGAAGGCGCTGTA
>JALZLU010000161.1 GCA_030858685.1 Chloroflexota bacterium
TCATCGATCACTGGACGTACGGCATCTGCTCCGACGGCGACCTCCAGGAGGGTGTCACGGCCGAGGCTGCCAGCCTGGCCGGACATCTGCGCCTGGGCAAGCTCGTCTTCCTGTGGGACGACAACCATGTCCAGTTGGACGGTCCCACCGGCATGGCCTGGTCGGAGGACGTGCTGAAGCGATTCGAGGCATACGGCTGGGACACCCGGCGGGTGGAGGACGGCACGGACCTTGACGCCATCGCGGACGCGCTGACAGCGGCCCGAGAGGATCCCCGGCCCAGCCTCATCGCGGTGCGCACGGAGATCGGCCAAGGCTCGCCCAACAAGCAGGGCACGCAGAAGGCGCACGGCTCGCCGCTCGGTCCGGAAGAGGTGCGCCTCACCAAGGAGGCCTACGGCTGGGATCCCGAAAAGTCCTTCCATATCCCGGCGTCGGCGCTCGAGGCGTTCCGCCAGGCCGTGCCGCGCGGTGAAGAGCTGGTCGGGCAGTGGCAGACGCGCCTAGGCGCGTATTCCAAGGCATACCCCGAGGAGGCTGGCCAGCTGGAGCGCCGCATGGCGGGCACGCTGCCCGGCGGCTGGGACGCGGATCTGCCCGTCTACGAGGTGGGCGATGGGGTGGCCACGCGAAACGCGTCGGCCGACACGCTGCAGATCCTGGGCGCCGCACTGCCGGAACTCTTCGGGGGCGCCGCGGACCTCTCCGAGAGCAACCTGACGGACATCAAGGGCGGGGGCGACTTCTCGGCGGATGAGGCCGGCCGCAACATCCGATTCGGCGTCCGCGAGCACGCCATGGGCGGCGTGGCCAACGGCATCGCCTACCACGGCGCACTGATGCCCTACGCGGGCACCTTCCTGAACTTCAGCGACTACATGCGCGGCAGCGTGCGCCTGGCATCCCTCTCCCGGCTGCACGTGATCTACGTCTGGACCCACGATTCAGTGGGCCTCGGCGAGGACGGGCCGACGCATCAGCCGGTCGAGCACTATGCCTCGCTGCGAGCCATGCCCAATCTGTGGTTCCTGCGCCCTGGCGACGCGAACGAGGCGGTCGCCGCCTGGCAGCTGGCGGTCCAGCGGCGCGACGGCCCGGTCGCGCTCGCCTTTTCACGCCAGAAGCTGCCCACGCTGGAAGGTTCCGCCGAGCTTGCCAGCGACGGAGTCTCTCGCGGCGCCTACGTGCTGGCCGATGCCAGGAACGAGGAAGGCGATCCGGCGCAGCCCGACGTGATCCTCCTGGCCACCGGCTCGGAGCTGCAGCTGGCCATGGCCGCGCGCCAGGAGCTGTCCGCCGAGGGCATCCGCACGCGCGTCGTGTCGATGCCCTGCTGGGAGCGCTTCGAGGAACAGGACCTCCGCTATCGCGAGAAGGTGCTGCCGCGCGACTGCACCAAGCGCGTGAGCATCGAAGCGGGCGCGTCGCTCGGCTGGGACCGCTGGGTCGGCCCGGAGGGCGCGATGATGGCCATCGAGCGCTTCGGGGCATCGGCACCGGCGCAGGACATCTTCGAGCACTTCGGCTTCACCGTCGAGCGGACCGTGGAGGTGGCACGAGGCGTGCTCACGGGGGATATCCAGGGGGTCGTCTCGCCGGCACCTGATCATGTCGGTCCGGGCGACGTCCCGGAGCACACGGCGCAGCCCGGCGGACGTGGCGTTCCCGGCGATCGAGGCGCGACGGAATGACGGACGCATCGACGGGGCCCGCTCCGGGGACGTCCCTCATGGACGCGCCGTTCGACCTGCCCGTGCGCCTGCCCATCGCCTTGCGCAGCCCCGTCGAGGACGCCATCGCGCGCGCCGTCGACGGTCGCTGGGCGGAACGTCTTTGGTCGCGCGACACGACCCTCTGGTCCGACGATGCGCACGTGCAGGAGCGCATCGCGCAGCGGCTCGGTTGGCTGGACGCGCCGGAGGCGTTCGCGGAGCGCACAGCCGAACTGACCGCCTTCGGGGAGGCCGCCGCCGGCGAGGGCTTCGGGCGTGCCGTCGTCTGTGGCATGGGCGGCTCTTCGCTGGCTCCGGAGGTCCTTGCCCGTTCCTTCCCCGTGTCGCAGCGCGGGATGGCGGTCTCGGTGCTCGATTCGACCGATCCGGAGGCTGTTCGGCGCGCGACGCAAGAGGCGGGCGCGGAGACGGGGCTGTTCCTGATCGCTTCGAAGTCCGGCACGACGACGGAGACTCTGGCCTTCCTGGCGCATCTGTGGGAGGAGACGGAGGAGACTCACGGCCGTGCTCCCAGGTCACGTGCCGGTGAGCACTTCGTGGCCATCACTGATGCGGGCAAGAGCCTGGAGGCCATCCCGCACGCGGACGACTTTCGCAGCGTCTTCCTCAACCCGACGGACGTAGGTGGCCGCTACAGCGCCTTGACC
>JALZLU010000177.1 GCA_030858685.1 Chloroflexota bacterium
GAGGTCCCGGGCGGCAGGTCGATGACCAGGTAGTCGAGGTCGCCCCAGTCGACATCACGCAGGAACTGCTGGATGGCACCGCCCACCAGGGGGCCGCGCCACACGATGGGCTGACCCTCGGGCACGAAGAACTGGATGCTGATGACCTTGACGCCGTAGCGCTCCAGCGGGCTGATCTTGCCCTCCGGGCTGGCCACGGGGGCTCCCTCGATACCCATCATCAGCGGGATATTGGGCCCCGTGATGTCGGCGTCCAGGAGACCCACCGATGCGCCGTCCATGGCCAACGCGACGGCAAGGTTGGCGCTCACGGTCGACTTGCCCACGCCGCCCTTGCCCGAGGCCACGGCCAGGATGTTCTTGACGCCCGGCACCAGCTGCTCCGCCTGCTGCGGCGACGCACGGCGGACCATGGCGCCCCAGGTGATGGCGATCTCATTGGCACCCACCGCGCTGAGAGCGGTGCGCACGTTGCCCTCGATCTCATCCTTCAGGGGGCAGGCGGGCGTGGTCAGCTCGATGGTGAGCCCGACATTGAGAGACGGGTCGATGACCACGTCCTTGACCATGTTGAGGGTGACGATGTCCCGACCGAGTTCGGGCTCCTGGACGGCGCGCAGCGCCTCATAGACGGCGGATTCGGAGAGCATGCGCATATCTTACCGACGTGCTCGGATTTTCCCCGTTCGTCCCTCCTGGGCGCCTCAGGGAGCGTCGAGTGACAGCACGACGAGGGCATCAAGAACGACGCGCGACCGGTCGGGCGACGCCACGGTGCGGATGGTCACCTCGCGCGGCTCCGCCAGGGCCCAAGCCTGGCTGAAGACCAGGCGTTGCGCCTCGATCGTCGAGGCGGCCAGGTCGACGACTTCGACGGTGTCACCGTCCAGGCTGACCTCCGCCACGCCCGAGCCGGGCGACCGTGTGGAGACCCAGGCGAGGGCCAACCACTCGCCCCTGAGTCGCGCCGCGACCCCGGTCTGCCGCGTCGTGGCCAGCCGGCCGCCAGACGCCGTCGTTCGGGCCACGAAGCGCCAGCCCTGGTCCCAGGAGATGGCCTTGTTCTTCTCCTGGAGGATGCGCGCTCGGATGACGGGCGTGGCCAGCCAGGCGCCGACGTTGCCCTCCGCGTCGGTGGCCATCACGCTGAAGGCGTAGCTGCGCCCCGCCTGCAGGTCCATATCGAGGGTCTGCGGCACCTGGCCCAGCGGAACCTCGGGACCCTGCGTGGGGAGCGCCGACCACTCGCCGCCATCGACGCTCATGAGCACGTCGTAGTGCTCCACGCCGCTCTCCGTCTCGGTGGTCGCCCAGTCCAGTCGCGCCGGGATGAGGCGGCCCTCCAGCGTTGCCCCCTCCCGCAGCTCGAATGTGGCGGCATCGATGACCGGCGCCGTGGTATCCGGATAGAGAGCTCGGAAGGTGATGGCCGCCAGCTCGCGCGCAAGGTCCGCCGACTCCACTCCGCCGCGATTCCAGAGAACGACCACGGCAGCGTCCAGCGAAGGCAGGTAACGCATGGTCGCTTCGGCACCGCGCAGCGAGCCACCATGGCCCCAGGCCGTGCGGCCCCCCATCAGATAGGTCTTGGCACCGAGGCCGTAGTCTTCATCGTTGAACTCGGTCATCTCCGCCAGCGACTCGTCGGAGAGGACCCGGCCACCGTACAGGGCACGGGCCCAGGTTGCCAGGTCACGCGCACTGGAGACCATGGCGCCCGCCGCCCAGGCTACGGTGGCCGCCGAGGTGTGCGGCCGGAAGAGCGTCCCATCGTCAAGGCCGATCCATCGCCCGTCCCGGCGCAGGTACGCCTGGGCCGGTGTGACCGGCACCTGCTCCTCGCCCTGGAACCAAGTGTCCCGCAAACCCAGCGGATCGAGGAAGCGGTCTCGGATGAGGCTGGACACCGATGCGCCGGTGGCCGCCTCGAGAACCAGACCCAGGAGCACGTAATTCGTGTTGGAGTACTGCCAGTCCGTGCCAGGAGCGAAGCGCGGCTCGCCCACGAGAGCGAGGATCTCAGCGCTCGTCCAGTGATGCGTGGGACGGCCGAAGACCAGTGACTCGTAGTCGCGATGCCCGAAGTAGTTGGCCTCCCCGCTCGTGTGATCCAGCAGTTGGCGCAGCGTGACGATGGCCCCTCGGGGATGCTCCGGCAGCCAGCGTCCCATCGCGTCGTCCAGGGAGAGGACACCCTCCTCCGCGAGCTTGAGGGTCGCTGCGGCCACGAACGTCTTGGTGATGCTGGCGATGACGAACGGCGTGCCGGGCTCGACCGGCCAGCTCGAGGTTCCGCGCTCCCCTACGCCGGCCACGCCCTCCCAACGCGTCCCGTCAGCGAGATGGATGGCGGCCGAGATGCCGGGGACGGGTCGACCCTTCCGGGCGGCATCCACGGCTGCCTGGAGTGTCGCCACCGTCTCCGACTCAAGCGTGGGGGGCTCGGCGGCGAGTGTCAGGCTCGCGCCGGCGGAGCCGCCCA
>JALZLU010000178.1 GCA_030858685.1 Chloroflexota bacterium
CTCCACCACCTGCACCGCCACGCGCGCCAGGTCGCCGACCCACAGCGGCTGGAAACGGCTCTTCTGACGCGCCGGGATGGGCACCGCCGGCAGTGGCGGCCGGACCAGCGCGGCGATGATGTTGAAGAACCCGTCGCGCTCACCGAAGAGCAGCGACGGCTTGAGGATCGTCCAGTCCAGATCCGAACGTGACACCAGCTTCTCGGCTCGCGCCTTTGATGAGCCGTAGTGGAGCGCCGGGTCGTCGCTCACGCCAAGGGCACCCTGGTGGATCAGGCGCCGCACGCCTGCCGTGCGCATGGCCTCGACCACGTTGGCCGTGCCCTGCGTGTTGACGCGCGTCAGATCCTTGCCGCCGTTCCAGTCTCGCGGCAACGCCACCAGATGGATGACCGTGTCGACGCCTGCCATGGCCGGACCCAGCGTCTCGGGCCGGGTAACGTCACCGGTACGGGTCGTGACGCGCTCCCGTTGCTCCGGCGTCAGGCGGCGCATGACCAGGTCGCGCGATGCGCCGCTGCGCACGAGGGCGTGGACGGTATGGCCCGCCTCGACGAGTGCCGGCAGGAAGCAGCTGCCGACGAATCCGGACGCGCCGGTGAGAAGGATGCTGGCCATGGGCTCGGGGGCTCCTGTGTGGTGTCGTTCAGCCATTCATTCGGCCGGCGCGAGCGGTCGGATGCCACCTGTACCATCGCACGACCATGCGCAACGACGCCACGCGGCCCGGCTCGACGACAGCTGAGCCGCTGTCCGGAGGCACGGCTGCGCTCCTCGATCCGTCCACGGCCGACTTGCTGTGCCGCATGCCCAAAGCCGAGTCGCACCTCCACCTGGACGGCTCTCTCCGCCCGGCCACGGCCCTGGCGCTGGCCCAGGCGCGCGGTATCGACGACGGCCTGGACCTCGCTGCGATGCGCGCGCGCCTCACGGCGCCCGAGCGTAACGCGGACCAGGCGGAGCTTCTGCTGGCCTTCGACCTGCCCGTGCGCCTGCTCCAGGACCCGGCGGCGCTGGAGCGCGTCACGCGTGAACTCGTGGAGGACGTGGCCACGGACGGTACCCGCTACGTGGAGATCCGCTGGGCGCCCGGCCTGCACGTGGCGGAGGGTCTGCCGCTCAGCGACGGGATCGAGGCGGTGGTGCGTGGCGCAGAGTCCGGCACGGAGGCCACTGGAGTGACCGTCCGACTCGTGGCGGTGGCGCTGCGTTCGCACCCGCCGCAGATGAGCCTGGCCGTTGCCCATGCTTCGGCGGCATTCCTGGATCGAGGTCTGACCGGGTTCGACCTGGCGGGTCAGGAGGCGGCGTTCCCGGACCCACTGGTGCACGGCGACGCCTTCGATGCGGCGCGCGTGGCCGGCCTGGGCATCACCCTCCACGCGGGCGAATGGGGCGGACCGGCGCAGCTATGGCGCAGCCTCGCGCTAGGGCCGCAGCGCATCGCGCACGGCTCGCCGGCCGCGGACGACCCGGATCTCCAGCGCGAGCTGATGGCCCGCGGGGTGACGCTGGATCTGTGCCCCACCAGCAACGTCCAGGCGGGCGTGGTCGAACAGCTCTCCGACCATCCCCTCCCCCGCTTGATGCGGTCCGGCGTGTCGGTGACCCTCTCCACGGACGACCGGACGGTCAGCGACCTGACCCTCGTCGAGGAGTACGGCCGCGCCGTGGCACTTCTGGGCATGACACTGCCCGAGCTCTGGGCCATGGACCGACGTGCGCTGGAGGTTGCCTTTCTGCATGACGACGAGCCGCTGCGCGCCCGCCTCCTGGCCGAGTTCGACGCCTTCGCCGCCGGCGAGCCGGCACTCAGCGGCGCGCCGTAGCGGCGCTCTTACGGCCCGTAGCGGCGCTCCTACGGCCCGTCGGCAGCCATCAGCGCGAGCACCGCGGCGAGTTCGGCGGCATCGGCGGCAACGGCCGTCGGTCGTGCCAGGGCGCCCTCCGACACGGCCGCCGCGGTCATCGCCTCGTCAGCCTGCTCGCGGGTAGTCACGCCGGTGAGCATCAAGACGGACCGCGCCCCGATGGAATTCGCGGCCGCGATGTCGGAGTACAGCGAGTCGCCGATGACCACGGCCCGTTCCGGGGCGACGCCGACCGACTCGGCTGCCGTGCGGAAGAGTCGCGGCTCGGGCTTGCCCACCACGATGTCGGGCTCCCGACCGGCCGCGATGGCCACGGCCGCGACCATCGATCCGGCTCCCGCCAAAAGGGCATCGGCCGAGGGATAGATGGGATCGCGATTCGTGGCCACGAAGCGAGCGCCTCGCCGCACCGCTTCGGCGGCCGTACTCAGTCGACGATAGGTCAGGCTGAAGTCCACGCCCACGGCCACGGCTTCAGGTCCGGCCGTAAGCCCACGCTCGGTGGGCGCCACCGTGCGTAACCCGATCTCGCGCAACTCCCGTCCCAGTCCGGGCCCCCCGAAGACCATGGTCAGCGGCCGCGCGCCGTCCTCGGTGAGCACCAGCGCCGTCGCCCGAGCGGCGGTCAGGATGTGCTCCTGACGGACA
>JALZLU010000181.1 GCA_030858685.1 Chloroflexota bacterium
GCATCCTGCTGCGCTTCGCGGCCAAGGTCCCGGAGCTGGGCCTGGACGTGCGCAGCGTGAACATGGACTTCACCTACGGCACATCCTTCATGAAGGACGCTCCAGAGGCCTACGAGACACTGCTGCTCGACGCGATGCTGGGCGACGCCTCACTGTTCACGCGCGCCGATGAGGTCGAGGCGGCCTGGGGCATCGTCTCGCCCATCATCGACCTGTGGCGGGAGTGGGATGAAGCGGAAGCGTCCGGCGACGGCCCGTCAGCGGAAGAGGTGGAAGGCACCCTTGCTGAGGGCATCGGCACTGGCATCTGCTCGTACGATGCGGGAACCTGGGGACCCGAGGCGGCAGACCAGCTCATCGAGCGGGACGGCCGGCGCTGGCGACGGCTGTGAGCGTGCCCACGGCCGACCACCCGGCCACGCTGGAGACGACCACCACCCGCTGGCACGCCCGTTCCAGCAGCATCTCCGACACCGTGCAGCAGCTGGGGCGCATCTGGAGCGGTGCCGCGAAGGAATCGCAGAAGGCGCCGCCCAGCGCCACGGAACGCGCCGATACACACGGCGAAGCCTCACCCGATGAGGGGCGAGACGTGCGGGTGCGCATGCGTACCAGCGTCCTCACCCTGGTGGTGGTGGCGCAACGTCCCGAGATCGCCGAGCGGGCCATGTCCACCGTCAATGCCCTGGCCTCCCGTCATCCTTCCCGGGCCATCGTCCTGTCGCCCGGCGATCCCGACGGCCCCACCACCTTCGACGCGCATATCTACGCCGCCTGCCACCTCTCATCGATCAGCGGCGCGGAGGTGTGCACGGAGGAGATCCTGGTCAAGACCGGCGGTGAGCTGTCACAGCACCTGGCCACGGTCGTGGCGCCGCTGCTCATACATGATCTGCCGGTGGTGCTCTGGTGGCCGGGCGATCCACCCTTCGCCAGCCGCCACTTCCGCGATCTGGCCCAGACATCGGACGGCCTGCTGGTCGACTCGGGCTCGTTCCGCGACGATGGTGCGGCCGGTCTGCGCGGGATGGCTGAGGTCGCCGACGAGGGCCACTCGGTGCACGACATCGGCTGGATGCGTCTCAACCTCTGGCGGGAGTTACTGGCGGGACTCTTCGACCACCCGCTGCTCACCGCGGAGCTGGGCAGCGCGCGACATCTGCGCATCGACTTCGCACGGCCGGGCTCGGCGGTGCGCGTCTCCAAGGCCGCCTGTTACGCGGGCTGGCTTGCCGCTGCGCTGAACTGGCGCGTGGACAAGCCCCTCCGCCGCGATGCCGAGTCCGATCGCATCACCGGCGCCTTCCGCCACGGTCGTCGGCTGATCCCCGTGGAGTTGCGGCCCGTCCGGGCGGGTCTCGGTCCATCGATGCAGTCGGCCGGGTCGCTGGTCCGCGTGGAGCTGGAGCTGGCACGGGGGAAGGTCGTCACGCGTGCGCGGGTCACGCGTCAGGCTGACCACCTCCTGGCCACCGCCGACTGGAACGGGGCGCAGGTGACCCGCCGGGCCGGCCGCCTGGAACCCTTCGAGGAGACGCCCTTCCTGGCCGAGTCGCTCGACCGAACGGCGCATGACCCCATCTTCGAGATGGCGCTCGATCGTGCGGTCGAGCTGACGGGGTCACTGTGAGGAGGTCGCGCCCGTGACCGAGGGATCGCGCCAGATCCGACAGCCCGGCGAAGTCCCGGCATCGCCGGGTGAGGTGGCCGTGTCAAGCGACGCGGCTGCACTCGCGGCGAGCGCCGCGCAGCGGCTGGTGGCATGGCTTGCGGAAGCGCTCGCAGAACGTGGCCAAGCGCACGTGGCGATGACCGGCGGGTCTTCCGCGACGGGGCTCTACCGGGCACTTCGAGAGCTGCGCGCGGACGCGCTTGACTGGTCCCACGTGCATCTCTGGTGGGGCGATGACCGCTACGTACCGCTCGACCATCCGCACTCCAACGCCGGCACGGCGTACGCGCAGTTGGGCATCGGCGACGTGGCCGATGCTGGAGTCGCGCCGGAGACCCGTCTGGCGGTCCCGACGGCCAATGTCCACCCCGTCCCGACCGGCGAGGCGATCCGTGCCGGCGGCGCAGCGACCGATGCTGGGGGGGGCGAGGACGAGCCGACCGGCGCGGCGCGTGCGGCCGAGCGATACGCGGCGGAGATCCGCGCCCATCTGCCGCTCGACGGCGAGAGCCGGCCCATCTTCGACGTGATCCTGCTGGGCATGGGCCCGGACGGGCACATCCTGTCGGTGTTCCCCGGCAGCGCTGCGCTGGGACCGGGCGTGCCCGTGGTCATGCCCATCCCGGCTCCCAGCCTCATCGAGCCGCATGTCGCGCGAGTGACCTTGACTCCCGCTGCCCTGGACGCGGCACACCATGTCCTGGTGATGGTCTCGGGCGCAGCCAAGGCAGAGATGATCAACCAGGTGCTGAGGGGCGAGCGCGATCCCAGCCGCTGGCCGGCCCAACTGGCCGTGATCCCCCAGGCCACGTGGCTCCTCGACTCGGCGAGCGCGGCCGAGCTGGACGAAGTGGCCGAAGTCGGCAACAGCTGAGACGAGCCGGACCGCGCTGCACAGCGCCTAAGCCGTACGCTGGCGGACGTGGATCAGGCACTCCTGCTGGCGGCGCTTTTCTTCGGCACCGCCATCCTCTACTCCTCCGTGGGTCACGCCGGCGCATCGGGCTACCTCGCTGGCATGGCGCTGGTGGGTCTGCCGCAGTCGGTGATGAAGCCGACGGCTCTCGTGCTCAACCTCGTGGTAGCGAGCGTCGTGACGATCCGCTTCCACCGCGCTGGCCTCATCGAGTGGCGCACCCTCACGCCGTTCCTCATCGGCTCCGCGCCACTGGCGTTCGTGGGGGGAGGCATCACGCTACCCGGCAGCGTCTATCGGGTGCTGGTCGGGCTGGTGCTGATACTGGCCGCCGGTCGCTTGCTTCAGACCGCGCGGAGCGCAGCCTCGCAAGAGGGCGACGGCGAGGAACTCCCGCCGCGTCACCGGCATCCGCTCGTGGCCGTGGCCGTGGGCGGAGTGATCGGTCTGTTGGCCGGACTGACCGGTACGGGGGGAGGCATATTCCTGACCCCCGTGCTCGTCCTGTCTGGCTGGGTGGGCGTGCGCACGGCTGCAGGCATGTCCGCGGCGTTCATCCTGGTCAACTCCGCAGCCGGGCTGGCAGGCAACGTCGCGAGCGTGCAGTCGGTGCCGGCTGACGCACCACTCTGGGCCGCGGCCGTGCTGGTCGGCGGTTTCGTCGGGGCAGGGCTCGGTAGTCGGCGACTGGGGACGCCGGTGATGCGTGGACTGCTGGGCGTGGTGCTGCTCGTTGCCGGTGCAAAGTTGATCTTGGTCGGCTGACGGGCGTCCGCATGGCGGATCCGGGCCGTCTGGGACTCTCGAATGGTGCCCGGCGGCGCACGCGCAGTGCACCGTTCGTTCATGCGCATCCCGTTCCGAGGCTACGCGGTCGATCGCACGCTCAGGACGACCGGCCTGGCACTCGTGCGGACGCTACAGTGGCGCAGGGGACACACACCGTCGGAGGTAGCGTCATGCTGGCCCGTCTCTTCGTCCGCCTCATCGACGCCCAGGGCGCCTGGGCTCGGCCCCTGGGCGGCTTCAATCAGCGCATCCTGAAAGCCATCTTCCGGCCGCTGCGCCCGGTCAAGGACTTCCTTAACGGGAAGTGGTTGGGCCACCCGCTCCATGC
>JALZLU010000185.1 GCA_030858685.1 Chloroflexota bacterium
CGACACAGCAGCAGGCCGAGGCCGCCGCGATGCTCACGCTGGCCGGTCACTCACCGGACGACATCGGATACGGCGCGTACTTGCAGGACACGGAGGCGCCCACCGGCAAGGGAGCCTAGGGGTAGAGGCCGCGCAGTGCCGTGGCGGAAGCGACGCGGTCGACGGCCAGCAGATAGGCGCCGGTGCGCATGTTGACGCTCTGCGTCTCAGACAGGGCGAGCGTCTCCGCGAAGGCCTTGACCATGATCTCCTTGAGCTTCCTGTTGACCGACTCCTCGCTCCAGTGGTCACGGTTGAGGTCCTGCACCCACTCGAAGTAGGAGACCGTGACGCCGCCAGCGTTGCACAGGATGTCTGGGATCAGGAAGGCGCCGCGCTCATAGAGGATGGCATCAGCTTCTGGGGTGGTGGGGCCGTTGGCCGCTTCAGCGATGACTCGAGCCTTGATGCGTGGCGCATTGTCGACCGTGATCTGGTTCTCCAGCGCCGCCGGGATGAGGATGTCGCACTCGACCTCCAGCAGCTCCTGGTTGGTCATCGCCTCGGCACCCGGGAAGCCCCTGACGGTGCCGTGCTCGGCCTTCCAGCCGATGACCCGCGCTATGTCCAGACCGCCCGGGGCATGGATCGCCCCGACCGAGTCGGACACGGCGACGACCTTGGCGCCCTGCTCGGCAATGAGCGTCGCGGCGACGGACCCCGCGTTGCCGAAGCCCTGGATGGCCACGGTCGACTGCGTCAGATCCATGCCCAGGTGCGTGGCCGCTTCGACGATGGTGAAGACCGCGCCACGAGCAGTGGCCTCGTTGCGTCCCTCGGATCCGCCCAGGCTGATGGGCTTGCCGGTGACCACGCCCGGTACGGTGTACCCGACGTGCATGGAGTAGGTGTCCATGATCCAGGCCATCGTCTGCGCGTTGGTGTTGACGTCCGGCGCCGGGATGTCCTTCTCCGGCCCGATGAGCACGCTGATCTCCGTCGCGAAACGACGCGTCAGGCCCTCCACCTCGCGCATGGATAGTTTCTTGGGATCGACCACCACGCCACCCTTGCCGCCGCCGTAGGGGATGCCCACCACGGCGCACTTCCAGGTCATCCACATGGCCAGGGC
Organism: Chloroflexota bacterium; assembly: GCA_030858685.1. Classification (GTDB taxonomy): domain Bacteria; phylum Chloroflexota; class Limnocylindria; order Limnocylindrales; family CSP1-4; genus Palsa-1032. The sequence goes on from JALZLU010000185.1 coordinate 1,112, forward strand.
CTTGACCTCATCCAGGGTCACGTCCTGGTGGTAGCGCAGGCCGCCCTTGGCGGGGCCCCGACCAAGATTGTGCTGGACGCGGTAGCCGGTGAAGACCTGCACGCTCCCGTCGTCCATCTGCACCGGGAAGTGGACCGTCAGCTCCCGCCGCGGCTCCCGCAGCACTCTGCGAAGTCCCGGGTCCAGCTTCAGCTTGTCGGCGGCCAGGTCGAACTGCTGCTGGGCCACCTCCCAGGCGTTGATCGCGTGGGCGGCCTGCTCCGTGGTCATCGGGGCGCCATCCTCCATACGCGAGCGCCGGCCCGGAAACAAGGGTGGGCGAGCTGGCTCGCTGAGAGCGTCGGATCGGCGGCAGTGTACACCCGCATGCCCTCCTCCGGTCGGCCCAGGATGGCCGAAAGGTCCCTCAAGTGATGCGTCGAAGCACCGCCGCGCCGTATGCGCCGGGACCCACATGCGGCGCCACTGAGGGCCCGATAAGCCCCATGCCGATCATCTCGCGCGAGAGCCCGAGGGCCGTGGCCAGCTCCTCGCTGAATGACTCCATGTCCCGTGCCTGGGCGTGCATCACCCAGGCCCGCTCGACCGGCTCGGATGCCAGCAGCTCCAGGACGCGTTGTCGGGCGCGGCCTCGCGTGCGCGGTTTGTCCGCGGTCTCCACGACCCCGTCCACGATGGTGATGATGGGCTTGACCGAGAGCACCGAACCGATGGCCGCCTGGGCTCCGCTGATCCGACCGCCGCGCTTCAGATACTCCAGCGTGTCCAGCGCCACGTAGAGCCTCGAGGCGGGCAGACGCCGGTGCAGCTCCTCCACGATAGCCTCCGGCGTCGCGCCATCGCGCGCCATCTCGGCCGCGCGCAGGACCAGCAGGCCGAACTGCATGCTTGCGGTGCCGCTGTCGACGAGGTGGATGGCCGCGTCGGGCATGCTCTCACGGGCGATCTCGGCAGCCTTCATAGTGCCAGAGAGCTTGGAGCCGACGGTGATGCAGACAACCACGTCGTGTCCCTGGTCGAGGGCTGCCTGAAAGGCCGCCGCGAAGTCGCCGGGGCTGCACGCCGCGGTCTTTGGGAAGGGCGCGTCGGGCGCCGTGAGGCGACGGTAAAAGTCCTCCATGGAGAGTTCCACGCCGCTCAGGAAGCTCTCCTCGCCGAAGGTCACCACGAGGGGCACGACCGTGACGCCATGCTCGGCGGCCAGCTCTGCTGTCAGGTCCGAGGCCGAGTCGGTGACGATGGCTACGCTCATTGTCGCTTTCTCCCGCGTCAGGGCAGCTCACCCATCGGACTGCTCTACAGCCAGGGGGCCGACGGCTCCAAGGGTATCTGCCACGTGAGCGCGGAATCGGTCGACCAGGACGGTGGGCCGGCGATCGAGGCCGCTGCGGCCATCGTCGACCAGGTCCCACAAGCCCATGTGACCCAGATACGAGCCGACATCCTTGCGCCCGGAGCGCCACATCCAGGTGACCAGGCTGAACATCGGCCACCAGGTGTAGCCGACGACCGGGACCCCTTCGCCGCGCAGGCCGCGGACCGTGGCCAGCGATCCGTCCAGCCAGGCCGCCCGCCGGTGAACGCTGCCGATGGTGCTCGTCTCGGTGATCATGACCGGTCGGTCGTACTCGTCGCCCCAGGTGCGAATGACGCGTTCGAGTTCGGGAGCGCCGCCTTGGACTGCCGCTCGCCGGGCCGTACCGTCAGCAGAGACGAGCCGATGGGCGCTCATGCCGGGATAGAAGTTGACACCCATCACGTCGAAGATCTGGGGGTGATCGCGGATCCAGCGAAGGCTTCCCTCGTCCGCGCCGTGCTGCAAGAGCCAGTCATACATGGGATGCGCCTCGTCGACGCGGCCCAGGAGCAGGTCGGTGGGCAGGAACTGGCGCCGCCGCGTGAAGCGCAGCAGGTCGTCCAGCGCCGGGTCGTCCGCGGTGTACGAGGCCGTCGCCTCGACGTGCACGATGCTCGCCTGGGGCTGTAGCTCGCGGATGGCAGCGACCGTGCGGGACATGCCCTGAGCGATGGGGAGGAGGAGCGCCACCCAACCTCGCCAGCCGCGACGATAGGGCGGCCAGTAACCCGTGTAGCCGCTGAAGCGGATGTTGACCAGCGGTTCGTTCAGCGGCGTATAGGCGTGGATCAGGCGTCCGTACCGCTCCACGAAGGCTGTCGCGTACTCCGCGATCCGCTTCGGGTAGTCGGGGTGCAGGAACTCGCGTTCCATCCATAGCGGGCAGCCGTAGTGGACCAGGTCGATGATGGGTGCGATACCCAGACGCTCGACCATGTGCTCGAGC
>JALZLU010000186.1 GCA_030858685.1 Chloroflexota bacterium
GTGAGTGCCACGCGCCGCCCGCGACGTGTCTCCAGCAGCGTCACCAACTCGGCCGCGTCCGGCAGCAGACGTGGGATGAGCACCCGTGGAGGCACGGACCCGGCCGTGGCGTAGTACTGCTTGACGAACGCGGACATGGCCTCCTCCTCTGGCTCGTCGCCCAGGTTCTCCAGCAGGAACACATCGCGGCCGACGGTCTTGCCGCCGCGGATGGCGAAGAGCTGCACGGCCGCCTCGCCGCCCTCTCGGGCGAAGCCCAGCACGTCCTGGTCGACCTTCGCGAAGGCCGCCATCTTCTGGCTCTCCATGGTGCGCTCCACGGCCTTGACCTTGTCGCGCAGCGCGGCTGCCCGCTCGTAGTCCTGGCGATCCGAGGCCGCGGCCATCTCACGTCGGAGGGCCCGCGCCACCTGCTCCTGACGGCCCTCCAGGAAGAGGATCACCTGGTCGATGTCGCGGCGATAGTCTTCCTTGGAGATGGCCTCGATGCAGGGGCCCTGGCAACGCTTGATGTGGTACAGCAGACAGGGTCTGGGAAGGGCGCGGACGCCGTCCTGGATGTCGATGGAGCAGGTCCGGAAGGGGAAGAGGCGGCGGATCAGGTTCATCGCCTCGTCCACGCTGCTGGCCGAGGCATACGGCCCGAAGTAGCGACTGCCGTCCTGGGGCAGCTTGCGCGTTCGCTCGATGCGCGGGAAATCGTCGGCCATGGTGATCTTGATGAAGGGGTAGCTCTTGTCGTCCTTGAGGCGCACGTTGAAGCGCGGCTGGAAGCGCTTGATGAGCGTCCCTTCCAGGAGCAACGCCTCGCTGACCGTGTCGGTCATGGTGTACTCGACGTCGGCCACGCGATCGATGGCGCCCTCGATGCGCAGCGGGGCCGCACTGCCCCGGCCCTGTTGCCAGTACTGGCGCACGCGGCTGCGCAGGCTCTGCGCCTTGCCCACATACAGCACGTGGCCACGGGCGTCCTTCATGAGGTAGACGCCGGGCCGATCGGGCAACTTGGCCAGCGTGGTCCGGAGCTCGGGGTTCACCCCCGGATGCTAGCCGAGGGGCGACCACCGCTCTGGCGATCGCCATGCGGCGGGGCGCGACCTCCGAAAGGCCCGGGTAAGCGCCGTTCCGTACCGTCTGGCGATGACCGTGATGCATCCAGCCGTCCGTGATCGCCTCCGACGCTTGAGTCCCGATCAGCGCGCCGCCGCGATCGCCCCGCGCGGACCAACGCTCTGTGTGGCGCCGGCGGGAAGTGGCAAGACCACCACCCTGGTGGCGCGCGTGGCGTGGCTTGTGGATACCGGCCTGGAGCCGGAGGGTATCTGCGGCGTGACCTTCAACCGGCGTGCCGCGGAGGAGCTCTCGGAGCGAGTGGACGCCGCGCTGCAGCCGCTGGGCCTGGCTCCCGGTACGGTCCGCATACGAACCTTCCACGCACTCGGACGCGAGATCCTCAAGGACGCCGGCGTCGACGTGACACGACTTGTGGACCGCGGGTCGGTGCTCATCGAGCTCCTCGGACCCGGAGCGCCGCCGGCCATCCTGAGAGCTGCTGACGACGCTCTCTCCCGGCTCAAGCTGGATCCTGCCGGCACGGTCGCGGCTCCGGCCATGATGGCCCTGTTCGCGCGATACCAGGCGCACCTGGGCGAGACGGGAGCCGTGGACTTCGACGACTTCGTGTGCCTCGCTCTGCGGCTGCTCGGCAACGACACAGCCGTCCTGGACCGGTGGCGCGGCGCCTGCCGGTCACTCCTCGTGGACGAGGTCCAGGATCTCGACCGCAGCCAACTGGAGATGGCACTCCTGCTGGCCGGTCCGGCGGCCGACCTGTTCCTGGTGGGTGACGACGACCAGACCATCTACGCCTGGCGGCTGGCGGATGTCCGGCGGGTGATCGGGCTGGCGGCCCGACTGCCAGGATTGCGTCGCCACGACCTGGTCACGAACCGTCGGTGTCCGCCGGAGGTCGTAAGACGAGCGTCTCGGCTGGTTGCCTGCAATCGCGAGCGGTTCGTGAAACGCATCGAGGCGGCACCCAACGCCGAGGGGAGCCTGCGCCTGGCACCGGACCCGGGCGATCCGCTGGCGCGTGCGCGGCGCCTGTTGGGGGTCTGGGCCGATCACGGCGAGGGCACGCACGCGGTCCTGGCTCGCACCAACGCGGAGCTGGCCCCGTTCGCGGCGGTGGCCCTCGAGCAGGGTCGCGCCTACCGCGCGACGGAGGACGGCCTCCTGCTGGACGACGTGCGCATCGATCGGCTGCTGGACCAGGCGAGGGCAGCCCAGGCGGACCTACCGAGCGTTCCTTTCCTGGCGCTCCTGGGCAAGCTGGTGGCGTCCCTCGGTGCGGAGGACCGGAGCATCGGCAGCGCAGTGCTGGCTTGGGCGACTCCATACGGAGGGGTGGATGATGTGCGCCGCGTCATCGCCGTGGCTCGCCAGAGACGCACCGACCTTCGTCAGGAGGACGCGCGCTTGGTGCTCGCCACAGCCCACGGCACCAAGGGGCTCGAATTCGATCACGTCGCCTGTGTCGGCCTGGATGAGGGTACGTTTCCCAGCGCACGCACCCTGGCCGAGGCCGCCGATCCGGTGCGCGTGCTGGAGGAAGAGCGGCGTCTGGCCTACGTGGCGTGGACGCGTGCGCGACGGTCGCTCACGCTGATCTACGATCCGGCGGCGCCATCGCCGTTCCTCCGGGAGGCCTTCGGCCCGGACGAACTGGCGGCATGAGCGATGTACGCCACGGCGCACCACCTGCTGCCGACTGGCAGGTGCTTCAGGTCCGACGCCGCAGGTCGACGGAGAAGTCCAGCTGTGCGCGCAGGTTGGCCAGCGACTCGGCCCAGCCCTCGATTGCCTCCGCCCAGGCATCGAGGCCCTCCGCCGTGCCGAGCTCGAATGGCCCGTCATGCAGCGTCAGACGAGTCCCATAGCCGTGGGGCACGACGTCCACGGCCACCTCCGTGGCCATCGAGTCGTCCCCCCGCCAGGCCCACCGGAGTCGCACCTTCCTGATCGGCTCCGCCTCCAGCATGTCCAGCCAGACGCGTCGATCGGGCCAGACGAGGATGGAGCGGGTGCCGACCGCAAGCGAGCCCTCGATCTGCGGCGCGAACCAGGTGGTCATGGTCTCGGGATCCGACCACGCCCGATAGACCCGCTCAGGTGAGGCGTCCAGGATCCGCTCCATGGCTATCGCGCGCCCACTCACAGGCCCAGGTCGCGCCGAACCGTCTTGAGGCCCTCGATGACGTTGGTGACGTGCTCATCGAACGGCACTCCCAGCTCTTCCGCTCCCTTGGTCAGTTGTTCGCGCGGCACCTGGCGAGCAAAGCCCTTGTCCTTCATCTTCTTTGTCACCGCGCGCAGATCCACCTCATCCAGGCTGCGATTCGGACGGACGTATGCGACCGCGATGACGAAGCCGCTCATCTCGTCACAGGCGTACACCGTGCGGGCAAGGTCGGTCGTTCGTGGCATACCGGTGTGGTCGCCGTGACCCAGCACGGCCTCCACGATGGGCTCGGGATAGCCCAGCCGGCGCAACTCTTGCGCCCCGCGTACGGGATGCGTCTCCGGGAACCGTTCGTAGTCGAAGTCGTGCAGCAGGCCGGCCATGCGCCACAGGTCCAGCTCCGGATCCGTGATGTCAAAGCGGTGCTCGCCATACCAGCTCACGGCGGCTTCCACGGCGAGTCCGTGGCGGCGCAGCGCTTCCCCTGGCGTCCACTCGCAGAGCAGCGCCCAGGCGTCCGCTCGGCTGGGAGCGCCCAGGTCACTCATCGGGTGAGCCGCTCGGTCAGGACTCGACCCCCTCGTCCGGCAGCGCATCCCGCCGGACGGCGCCCTGACGCCCGCGCGAGCGGACGCGAGCGTGGACCTCTTCACGGTTGTGCCGATACACGTGAATGGCGGTCGGAAGCACGGAGAGCAAGATGACGACGCCGATGATCACGTATAGCCAGCGGTCCATCACTTCGGTGGGCAGGACGCTGGCCAGGCTGTACCCCGCAAGGGGTACGCCGATGGCCCAGATGATCGCGCCCGTGAAGTTGTACAGCGCGAAGCGCGGATAGTTCATGTGCGCAGCCCCAGCGACGATCGGCGCGAAGGTGCGCACGAACGGCAGGAAGCGCGCGATCACGATGGTCTTGCCGCCGTGCTCCTGGTAGTAGGCCTCCGCAGCGGCCAGGTGGCTCTTCTTGAAGAAGCGCGAGTCGGGCCGTTGGTAGAGCCGGCGCCCCACGCGCCGCCCGAAGGTGTAGCCCACGGCATCGCCAGTGACTGCGGCCACGAAGCAGACGGCGCAGACCAGCCAGATGGGAAACGCCTCAGGGTTGACGGCCGAGATGACGCCGGCCGTCAGGAGAAGGCTGTCGCCGGGCAGGAAGAAGCCAAAGAAGAGCCCCGACTCGGCGAACACGATGGCGAACAGTCCGACCAGCCCCACCGTAACGATGAGCTGTTCGAGATTTACGCCAGGCAGCACGTCAGGCCTGCCCGGTGGTCGGCGGGAAGGGCGGCGTGACCGGCGCGGTACGCGCGCGTGGACCTCGCCGCGTGGCGGCCTGCCGCCGCTCCAGGATCAAGGACAGCCGCTTCCGTTCCTCACCGTCGATGACGATCCGGATGACGTAGTCGCCCGGCTCCGGGAAGGACAGGTTCCACAGGTCGAGCGCGAAGGTCAGAACCGAATCGCGGTCCCCATCGCGGCCGCCGGCCACGATGGTCGCCTGGGCATTGGCCATCTCCGTGTCGGACGGCGTCAGGACCGTGAACTTCAGCTCCATCTCCGAGCCGACCTCCTCGGACGGGACGGCCAGGCCGACGACCAGCGCGAGATGCGGGTGGCGGAGCGGGAATGTGGGGCCACCAAGACGCGTGACGCCGCCGCCCAGCACGGCAAACTTCTGACCAGGGCGGGCGTCTGCAGCGTCGGCCAAGAATGCGTACTCGATCTCAGGCACGCCGACAGTGTAGGGCGGCCGTCGGCCTTGCGCGCCCGGCCCGTCCTATCGCGAGACGGTCGCCGCC
>JALZLU010000202.1 GCA_030858685.1 Chloroflexota bacterium
GACCTCCTCGATCTCGTGCAGCTCGTTGACGCGGTTGGAGAGCTGCCAGCGCCAGTCGTCCCACTTCTCGTCGGGCACGTCGGCCCACTTCGGCGCGCGGCGGCTGACCGCTGGGCGGCCGTCCGGACCGAGCGACAGCGCCGGGTCACGCCTATTCACGAAAGGCGCTTCCGCCTGGACCACTTTGGTCTCCACGTTCGTCGGCGCTCCTCTGGGCGATGCATAGACTCTATGCAGGCTGGATGAAGCGGGATGATACCGCGGTACTCGGGCGGAGGGGTGGTCGCCTTTGCTAGACTCCGCCGCGATGGAACGGCTTCAGCACATGGGCGTCGTCTTCGCCTTCCTCCTCACGGGCGTCGTGCTGGTGTCGCTGTACGCCGGGTTCCAGTCGGCCATCGCGGAGCCGGTGGCCCTGCTGGTGGGCACGGTCATGGGCGCGGTCATGATCGTCATCCTGCTGCGCGTCGCATTGGTGTCCGAGCGGCGACACGCGGGCTGGGTGCGCACGGTCACCAATCACAACGGGCGCTTTCTCTTCGGGTTCCTGCTGGTCGCCTGGATCGCCTCGATGGGCCTCCTGGCCAGCTTCAACCTGCCGGCCAACACCGTGGGCGGGCCCGCGCTGATCGGGCTGTTCGCCGGGTTCTTCATCTTCATGGGCTTCATCTGGGCGGTCATCGGCGAGTGACCGGCTGTTGCCCGTGAGCGATCCTGGTCGGCCACGGTCCACAGAGAGCGGGCAGGGCCTCGTGGAGTACGGCCTCATCGTGGCACTCATCGCCATCGTCACGCTCGTGGCGCTCCTCTTCATGAGCAGTCAGATCAGTTCCATCCTGTCGGCCATCGCCGACCAGATCTGACAGGGGGCGGCGGATGCGCACGGTCAGCGTCGCGTGGGATGGGCAGGCGGAGCGCTTCACAGCGAGCGGCACGCACCCCGGCCAGACCATAGACATCAATGCGCCGCATGAGCCCGACAGCGACCACCCGCCCACCGGTTTCAGCGCCTCCGAGCTCATCCTGGCGGGCGTCGGCTCATGCGCCGCCTGGGACATCGTGGAGATCCTGCGCAAGGGACGCCAGGACGTCACGGCCATCGACGTGCGCGTGGAGGGCACCCAGGACGCTGAGCAGCCCTGGCCGTATCGGTCCATCGTGCTGCACTTCACCATCCGCGGGCGGGCCGTGAGCGAAACGGCTGTCGAGCGTGCCATCGCGCTTTCCACCGATCGCTACTGCTCCGCCATCGCCACGGTGCGCGGCGTGGCCGAGATCGGCACCAGCTTCGAGGTCGTGGCCGTCGACGACGACGCCGCCTGACCGCTCCGTCGTCCGGCGCACCTCTCCATCTACCAGGAACCGACCTTTCCTCCATGACCCTTTTCGAACGCCTCGGTCAGCGCTGCGCCCGCCATCCCTGGTGGGTGGTGGCGGTTTGGGCCGTGTTGGCACTGTCCGCTCTGCCCTTGGCCCCTCAGGCGCCTGGCGCGCTGAGCCCTGGCGGCTTCTCGCTGGACGATCTGGAGGCGGCGCGGACGCGACAGACGCTGGAGTCGGAGATCGGCCTGCCGCCCTCGGCGCTGGTCATCGTGGTCCGCTCCGAGGCCGATGCTCGCGCGGGTGAGCCCGAGTTCGAACTGGCCGTGGCCACGGCACTGGCGGGTGTCGCCTCGGCCGAGCACGTCACCGGGGTGCTGCCCCACACGCTGGCGCCGAACCAGGTCAGCGAGGACGGGCGAACGATCTACCACCTGGTCTCGCTCGACCTGCCGCCCGACGCTTCCCCTGAAGCGATCGAACCGGTAGAGGAGGCCATCCGCGACGTCCCCGGCTACACCACCCTGCTGGCCGGCGGTCCCGCCTTCTACGGCGACATCCAGGCAGTCAGCGAACGCGACCTGCAGCGCAGCGAGCTGATCGGCCTGCCACTGGCGGCCATCGCGCTGCTGGTCGTCTTCGGCAGCGTGGTGGCGGCTGGCGTGCCCATCGTGGTGGGCGGCATCGCCGTGCTCATCGCGCTGGCCGTCATCTTCCTCATCGCGTCGGTCACGCCGATGAGCATCTTCGTGCTCAACCTGGCCACGTTGCTGGGCTTCGGACTGGGCGTGGACTACGCGCTGCTGTTGTCCAGCCGCTTCCGCGAGGAGCTGGCGCGCGGCAACGGAGGGCGGCTGCCGGACGGGTCGACGGACCGGGCCGCCGTGAAGGCGGCCGTGGTGGCGACAGTGGGCACGGCCGGACGCGCCGCCTTCTTCAGTGGCATCACCGTGCTGCTGGGCCTTGTCGGCCTGATCCTGTTCGACTTCATGGTGCTCCGGTCGGTGGGCGTGGCGGGTGCCATCGTGGTGGGCCTGGCGGTGGTCGCCGCGGTCACGCTGCTGCCGGCCGTGCTGTCCATCGTCGGGCCGCGCATCGACTCCCTGCGCGTGCCCGGTCTTCGCCGCGCTCGCGTCGACGGTGCAGGCGTCACGCGGCCAGGCGGGTGGGCCCGGCTGGCGCGCTGGGTGATGGAGCGGCCGCTGCGCGTGTTCGTGCCCACCCTTGGCCTGCTCATCATCCTGGGCACGCCCTTCCTGCATGTCCGTTTCAATGCGCCGGACGCGACCATCCTGCCGCCGGACGTACCTTCGCGTCAGGCTTACGACGTCCTGGTCAACGAGTTCCAGGAGGGCGAGTTCGCGCCGCTCCTGCTGGCCGTGCGCACGGAAGGCTCGGCCACGACGCCGGAGAACGTTGGCGCGTTGTTCGACTACTCGCGCCGTATCGCGGCCGATCCGCGGGTGGCCAGGGTGGACTCCATCGTGGACATCGATCCTCGGCTGGAGCGCGACCAGTACCAGCTCATCCTCTCCAACGCCGGCGGTCCGGCCGATCGCTACGTGGCGGATCGGCTGATGCGCACGACGCGTGGCGACCTGACCACGTTCAGCGTCATCACCTGGTTCGGCCCGAACCGGACGGAGGCGCGCGCCCTAGTCGACGACCTGCGCGACCCGGCTTCGGCCCTGGCGCCACCTGCTGGCATCGAAGTGCTGGTCGGTGGTGGCGCGGCCGAGGTCAAGGATGTGGTCGATCGCATCGGGGCGGACTTCCCGCGCAGCGCGCTGTTCATCCTCGTCTCGACCTATCTCGTGCTGTTCGTGCTGCTGCGCTCCGTGGTGCTGCCGCTCAAGGCGCTGACCATCAACGCGTTGTCCATCCTGGCCTCGTTCGGGGCGCTGGTCTGGATCTTCCAGGATGGGAACCTCTCGGCACTGCTGGGCTTCCAGCCGCTCGGTTTCGTGGAGACGACCCTGCCGGTGATCCTCTTCTGCGTGCTCTTCGGGCTGTCCATGGACTACGAGGTGTTCCTGCTGTCGCGCATGAAAGAGGCCTACGACCGCACCGGCGACAACCGCGAGGCGGTGGCCCAGGGCCTGGAGCGGAGCGGCCGGATCGTCACCAGCGCCGCGCTCATCGTGGTCGTGGTGGCCGGCTCCTTCGTCTTCGCCGAGGTGGTGCTCATCAAGGCGGTGGGGCTGGGCGTAGCCATCGCCGTGGCTCTGGACGCCACGGTCGTGCGGGCCCTGCTGGTGCCCTCCACCATGCGGCTGTTGGGCGACCGCAACTGGTGGATGCCGGCGCGGCTGCGGCGCTGGATCGGGACTCGCCTGCCGGTGGGGGCGGCGCTGCCGACAT
>JALZLU010000213.1 GCA_030858685.1 Chloroflexota bacterium
ACCCCATCACCTTCCGCCAGGAGCCCAACCGCATCTTCGACTTCATGAGCCAGACGCCCGAGTCGATGCACATGCTGACCTGGCTCTTCTCGCCGCGCGGCATCCCCAAGGACTACCGCCACATGGATGGCGCAGCGGTGAACACCTACAAGCTTGTCAACACCGCCGGCGAGGCGGTGCTGTGCAAGTTCCACTGGAAGACCAAGCAGGGCGTCGAGTCCCTCACCGCGGCGCAGGCGGCGGAGATCCAGGCGAACGACCTGGGCCACGCCTCCAAGGACATCTACGAGGCCATCGAGCGCGGCGACTACCCCGAGTGGGAGTTCTGCGTCCAGATCATGCCTGACGGAGAACATCCCGAGCTGGACTTCGATCCGCTGGACGACACGAAGATCTGGCCGGAGGACCAGTTCCCCCTGCTGCCGGTGGGCCGCATGGTGCTGGACCGGAACGTGAGCGACCATCACAACGAGAACGAGCAGGTCGCCTTCGGCACCGGCGTGCTGGTCGACGGCATCGACTTCAGCGACGACAAGATGCTCGTGGGCCGGACGTTCAGCTACTCCGACACGCAGCGCTATCGCGTGGGACCCAACTACCTGCAACTGCCCATCAACGCCCCAGTCACGGCGCCCAGCACCAACCAGCGCGGCGGCCAGATGAGCTATCACGTGGACGGTACGGGCACCAACCCGCACGTCAACTACGAGCCGTCCATCACGGGCGGGCTGCCCGAGGCGCAGGACATCGGCCCTGAGCATCAGCCCTGGGTGGAGGGCAAGGTCGGGCGGCAGCACCTGACGCGCCGCAACGACTACGGTCAGGCCGGCGACCGCTACCGCACCATGCCCGACTGGGAGCGCGAGGATCTGATCCTCAACCTGACCGACGCGCTGTCGCAGTGCGTCCGGCCGGTGCAGGAGGCGATGGTCCAGCACTTCCATCGCTGCGATCCGGACTTCGGCCGTCGCGTGGCGGAGGGCATCGGCCTGCCGGCACCGCAAGGGCAGGGCGAGGAGGCCTCGTCCCAAGGGAAGCCCGAACGGGAGCCCGCAGGAGCGCTCGGCGCCTAGTCCGCTCGACGAGGCCGGTGCAAGGCTCCAAGGCCTCGCAACCTAGGGCCGCAGGATCGGGTCCGCGCTCACATCAGGCTTCGAAGCGGGGGCATCCGGAGCGCCTGGCGGTGTGCTCCTGATGCCCGACATGCCCTCGTCGTCGGAGGCCGGCTCCGCCGCATCGCGCGACGCGGTCCGTCGAGAGCGTCTGACAAGGCGGGAGATGAGAGAGCGGCCGCCACCCGATCCCGGCCGCCGATCGACATGGGGCTCGCCGGATCCTCGGCGACGCAGGCCCTGCGCGATGGCTTCCGCTTCTGTGGCGCTGACGCCGAAACGGCGAAGCGTGTAGCGCGTCATCTGGACGGCGAGCTCCCGGCCCCCATGGACGGCCTGGATGTTGCCCGAGACGGTCTGGAGATGGGAGACCTCTGCATCGCTGTGGGTCCGGACCACCAGCGAGATGCGCTCGTTGGCCGCGCGAGCACGCTCCACGATGAGGCGCGTAGCATGTGGGTCGCTGATGGCCACGATGATGGTTCGCGCCTCGTGGATCCCGGCCTGCTCCAGGAGCTCGGGATTGGAGGCGTCCCCATACAACGCCGGAAGGCCGTCCTTCCGGAGCGCCTCGACCTCGCGCCTGTCCAGCGTGATGACGACGTAGCGGAAACCTCTCCGCTCAAGGGCAGAGGAGATCATTCGGCCGACCCGTCCGTAGCCGCACAGGATGGCGTGGCCTCGCAGCTCCTGCCCAGGGGCGCGCTCCAGCGCCGACAGGGCACCGGCGCGACGTTCCAGCAGCCCGGCCAGGTCCGGGCGCCGACGCAGGAGCGACTCGATTGGCCCGATGGCCCCGAAAAGCAGCGGGTTGACGGTGATCGAGAGCAGCGCCCCGGCCACGATGAGCTGGAAGCCCTCGATGGGCAACAGGCCGAGCGTAAGGCCCAGGGACGCCAGGATGAACGAGAACTCGCCGATCTGGGCCAGGCCGGCCGCCACGGTAAGCCCGGTCCGCAGCGGATATCCGTAGGCCGCCACGATGGCGAAGGCAGAGACGGCCTTGGCCACCACGATGAGCCCCAGGACGCCCACGATGGCCAGCGGCTGGGCCAGCAGGAACGCCGGATCGAGGAGCATCCCCACCGACACGAAGAAGAGCACCGCGAAGGCATCGCGCAGGGGAAGCGCGTCGGCGGCGGCCTGGTGGCTCATGTCGGACTCGGAGACCACCGCACCTGCCAGGAAAGCGCCCAGGGCGAAGGAGACGCCGAAGATGGCCGAGGAAGCGAAGGCGATGCCCAGAGCCAGCGCCAGCACGGCCAGCGTGAAGAGCTCGCGTGAACCCTCTCGAGCGACCACACCCAGCAGCCAGGGCACGACGCGGATGCCGAAGACGCCCATGAGGAGCGCAAAGACACCCGCCTTGGCCAGGGCCAACAGGACCTCCCCCAGCGCTCCGAACTCGCCAGGCGTGGCGCCCCCCGAGTTTCCGCCGATCAACGGGGCGATCGTGGGCAGCAGGACCAGCATGACGACGGTGAAGATGTCTTCGACGATCAGCCAGCCGACCGCGATGCGGCCCTGGGCCGTGTCGAGCTCGTTCCGTTCCATGAGCGCGCGGAGCAGGACCACGGTGCTGGCCACCGAGACGGCCAGGCCCAACACGAGGCCGCCACCCAGTCCCCAGCCCAGTCCCAGGCCCAGGAGCACGCCGAGCAGCGTCGCTACGGCCACCTGCCCGATGGCTCCCGGCACCGCGATGGAACGCACGGCGAGCAGGTCTCGGAACGAGAAATGGATGCCCACGCCGAACATGAGCAGGATCACGCCGATCTCCGCCAACTC
>JALZLU010000215.1 GCA_030858685.1 Chloroflexota bacterium
GGCCAGCCCCAGGCGCGCGTCTCCCACGCGCACCCGCAGGTCGTCCGAGGTCACCAGGCCGAGTTCCTCCCGCGCCACCGCGAGCACCGTCGGATCGAGCTCAAGGACGAGGCTGGTGGAGCCGGGACGCGTCGTGGCCAGGTAGCGCGGGATGGTAAAGCCGCCGCCGCCGATATGGAGCGCGGCGAGTGGCTCCTGGTCGGGGGCCATGACGGCCACCACGTCCCCCACGATCCGGGCATAGGCGAACTCCAGGTGAGCCTGATCGGCCAGGTCGACGTAGGAGTGGCGCAGCGTGTCCAGGTAGAGGGTGCGGCCGCTCGGGCGTCCCTGATCGGTCTCGACGCGGACGCAGAAGTAGGTGCTCTCCCGCTCGCAGGGCTGCGGTGACAACGCCGTCCAGCCGCCGCCCGCCCCCAGGGCGGCTAACGCGATGAGCGGCAGGCTCGCGCCGCGGCCCTGTCCCACTCGCAGCCACACGACGATGCCGGTCACGATGAGTGCTGCACCGACGGCCATCACGATGGGCCGCGTGGGCAGTGCCGAGACCAGCACGAATCCGGTCACGAACGTGCCCGCGATGGCCCCCGCCGTGCTCAGCGCCGAGAGCCGCCCGACGACGTGGCCGGTCTCCGCGAGGTCATGGAGTCGCAGCTTCACGACCGTGGGCGTGACCGCTGCCAGCACCGCCGCCGGTGCCACGAATGCCGCTGCCGAGAAGAGCACGATGGCCGCTGGACCCGAGCCTGGCCGCAGGGCGGCCACGAACGAGATGGCGGGCACCACCAGGAGGGCCAGCAGGCCACCCACGATCAGCAGCGGGGCCAGCAACCGCCGAGGGTCCATCCGGTCGGCGGCGCGGCCACCCAGCCAGGTGCCCAGTGCGATGCCGGCCAGCACGGTGCCGATGATCCCGGTGTAGGTCTCCAGCGTGACGCCGACGTACGGGGCCAGCAGTCGACCGGCCAGGATCTCCAGGACCAGGATCGCGCCCGACGTGGCGAAGACGAGCGCGGCGGCGAGGAAGGGCGGCACGCACGAAGGGTAACCGGCAGGCTCGGCCAGCCCGGCTGGTTGACGAGAAGCGCCGCTGTCCCACGCAGGTCGTCACGATGAACGAACAGGGGACTCAGACTGGGGAGGATCGACCTGACCGACGGACGGCCACAGAGCGCTCCGGCTGCGGGCGCCGCCATCGGCCACGCTCACTACCGGGCAGTGACTGCGTGTCGCGGCACTCCCCAACCGGTTCGAAGTGGGTCGGTGGTCGGGACGCGTCCCACTGACCGATCCGTTCGTTGATGGTGACGGATCGAGAGGCCTTGCCCCCGGTCAAGCTACGCAGTTCTTCTCTCAGTCGTCGAGCGCGGCGAGGAGATCCCCATGATGTTCACGCAGCCAGGCGCGAGCGGCATCAGCCTCGGGCGCGTGCCGCCGCACCAGTTCCCAGAAGCGCCGCGTGTGGCCCGGCTCCGCGAGATGCGCCAGCTCGTGGATGACCACGTAATCGAGCACCCACCGTGGAGCCAGCAAGAGCCGCCAGTTGAGCGACAGGGAGCCGTTCCGCGAGGCACTCCCCCAGCGGGCGCGCTGGGCTCGCACGCTCAGGCGCGTGGGCTGGACGCCGAGCACCGGGCCGAACACCGCCACCCGCGCCTCCAGCACTCGGCGCGCCTCACGTCGCAGCGAGCGCTCCAGTCGGTCACGTTCCTGGGCGCTGCTTGCCCTCACCAGGCGCGGCTCGCCGTTAACGATGAGGTGGCGGCCCAGCGCCAGCGACGGCCGTGCTGCGGCACGATCGCGGCCCGCCTGGATCCGTGCCATCTGCCGATCGAGCCAGGCGCCGTGTCTCTCCACCAGCAGGGCAGCCGCCCGCTCTGAAGCGCGCATGGGCAGGACGACGACTGCCTCGCCTTCGCGCGTGACCGTGAGGCGAGCGTGTCGCGCCCGCGCCGAGCGGCGGACGGTGTAGACGTGCCCGGAGCTCACACCGGCTCCTCTTTGAGTGAGCGCTCGAAGGCTTCATCCGCATCGCGCACCGCCCGCAGCTCTGCCGTGCTCAAGCGAAAAGCCTCGTCCAGCGTGATGCCTTCGAAGCGCAGCTGATCGCCCGGTCGCAGCTGCGCCAGCCGCGGCAGGTCCACGGCGGCGGCGACCAGCGGGACCGGGTATCCGCCCACGGTCTGATGGTCGGCCAGGAGCACGATCGGTGCGCCACCGGGCGGGAGCTGGACCGCGCCTTGCACCATCGGCAGGGACAGCAGCTCGCCCGACTGGCCGCCGGCTCCGGGCACGGCTTGGAGACTGGGCACGCCCTCCAGCCGCAGACCCATCCGATCGGACCGCGGATCCACGGACCAGTCGGTGCCCAGCAGTCCATCGAGTGCTCGCGACCCGACGAGCGCCACGTGCGGTCCCAGGACGACACGGATGGGGGCCACTCCCACCTCCGGCAGCTCTCCGGAAACGGCGCCGGGCCACCGTCGGTCGGCCAGGTCCAGCTGGCCCTGATCGATCGGTCGCAGGATGTCGCCCGTGCGAAGAGGTCGACCTTCCACGCCGCCGAAACCGCCCGCCAGGCAGGTCGAGCGTGAGCCGAGCACTGCAGGAACATCGATGCCTCCGGCTAGAGCGAGGTAGGCACGCGCCCCGTCGATAGCGGCATCGAACCGCAGCGTGGTTCCCTGGTGCAGGAGCGCGGTGGTGCCCGGCTGCAACCGTCGACCCTCCTCCACGATCTGACCGCCGAAGTCCGCGCCCGTCAAGCCGACGACGCACGTTCTGCGGACGGCGAACGTGGCACCGACCAGCGTCATCTCCACGACGCCCCTGCCGTTCACGAGTCGCTCGAGAGCGCGCAGAGCCGTAGGGTCGCAGGCGCCACCGGGCGATACCCCCAGCTTCGCCGCATCGCGAGGCCGATCCTGGAGCGTCGAGAGGAGCCCCGCCTCGATGACTTCCAGCACGTCAGCCGCGGTCCGGCACGAAGCGCACGCGACAGCCCGCCGCGAGCAGAGCGGGCGGGTCGCGGTGCACATCCCAGAGGGCTGCGTCGGTCTGTCCGATGAGGTGCCAGCCGCCGGGCGTCGAGCCAGGGTAGATCGCCGTCTGGCGACCGGCGATGGCCACGCTGCCAGCCGGCACGCGCGTCCTGGGCTCGTCGAGGCGCGGCAACTCCAGATCGGGCGGTAGGACGCCCAGGTACCCGAAGCCAGGCGCGAAGCCCAGGAAGAAGCAAGCGTAGTCGACCGAGGCGTGCGCCTCGACGACCTGCTCCGGCGTCAGCGACGTGCGCTCGGCCACGTCGAGGAGGTCAGGCCCGCTATGGCCGCCGTAGCGCACAGGGATCTCCACCAGTCGAGATGGCATCTCAGTCGCTGCGGTATCCAGGTCGAAGCGCTCGATCACTCCCTCGAGATACTTCGCCGCCTCGTGCGCGGATACCGCGCGGCGGTCGAACGGGACGAGCAGTGAGGCGTAGGCCGGCACCGACGTCCCGACGACGGCCCACTCAGCTTCGGACATGGCGTCGAGCTGCCGGGCCACCGCGTGTACCCGGTGGTTCACCTGCGAGTCCATGATGTCGCCGAAAGTGATCAGGATCGCGGCGTCCCCGTACGGCTCGACTCGCACGGGGCCAGCTACTGGCGGTGACTCAGGCACGCGTCAAAGGCCGAACCTCGATGCCCGCCGCCTCAAGCGCCTCGCGGACCGCTCTTGCGATGGCGGCCGCACCCGGCGTGTCGCCGTGGATGCAGATCGTGTCGGCACGGATGTCGAGCGTGGAGCCGTCATGTGCCCGGACCCGGCCATCCCTGGCGATGGAGACGGCCTGGGCCGCCGCGAGCGTGGGGTCCGTGTGGACCGCACCGGGCAGGTTCCGCGGGCGGAGTGATCCGTCCGGCTCGTAGGCGCGATCGGCGAACGCCTCGTCCGCGACCGGCAGTCCTGCCGCGAGCGCGGCGTCGATGAGCGCCGAGCCCGCCAACCCCACCAGGGTCAGGCGCCTCGGGAGCCGGGCGACCGCGCCAGCCACAACGGCCGCCAGTTCGATGTCAGCGGCGGCCCGGTTGTACAGCGCGCCATGCGGCTTCACGTGGGTGAGCTGGATCCCGAGGCCGCCGGCGATGGCCGACAGCGCGCCCATCTGCGCCAGCAGGCTCGCCTCCAACTCGAGAGGGGTCATGGGGAGGTCTCGCCGTCCGAAGCCATCGCGATCCGGGTAGCCGGGATGCGCGCCGACCGCCACGCCGTGTCGCTTGGCCAGCGCCACCGTCCGCCACATGGTCAGCGGGTCGCCGGCATGCGCGCCACAGGCCACGTTGGCCGAGGTGATGAGCGGCATCAGGTCGGCATCGGCGCCCATCACCCATGCGCCATAGCTCTCTCCAACGTCGGCGTTCAGGTCGATGACCATGGAGCCATCGTAGGTGACGCTTCCCGATAGGTCGCCCGCACGGCGTCTCGTTCCGACGAGTGGCTATGCGCTCGTGCATTCCTCGCTGTAGGGCTGCGCCAGGGTGAGGGGCAGCTCCACCTGGCCGACCGATGACAGACCGAGGACGTCGTACGCGACTCGCACGTGACGTGAGCTGGCGTAGGCATGGCGGTCATCCACGCGGAAGCTGGGTCCGAAGGCGCAGTCCGCCGCTCGTCCCACCACGTAGAGCAGGACACGCCCATCAGGTGGCACTTCGATCGGTCGGAAGGGCGTCGCCTCCTCGACGCCTGGGAAGCCGCCGTCCTCGTTCTCGTAGAGCCACACGGCCGTCCACCTAACGAAACCCCGGCTGGGCTCCTGGCCCTCGACGACGCCGAGCAGCCGAATCGGCAGCGGCCCGGGATTCCGGACGTCGAAGGCGAGCACGACGGGTCCATCCGGCTCCGCGGTCACGTACCAGACATCAGCCCCATCCGAAGCGGGAGGCGCCTCGGCCCGGACATCCAGCCCTAGATGAGGCCCCCAGCTGGAGCCCATCTCGAAGCCGGGGTGGTTCGAGAGACCGCCCGCGCCAACTA
>JALZLU010000220.1 GCA_030858685.1 Chloroflexota bacterium
CCGCTCGTCTCGATGCCCTCCGCCAGCGTCTGCAGCCCCAGGCTGTTGCCCAGGGCGACGATGGCCCGACAGAGGGTGGACTCCTTCACGCCGCCATCGACCCCGGAGACGAACGAGCGATCGATCTTGAGGATGTCCACGGGGAAGCGGCGGAGGTAGTCCAGCGAGGAATAGCCGGTCCCGAAGTCGTCCACGGCAAGCCTTACGCCCAACCGCTTCAGTCCTTCCAGACGATCGATGGTCGCCTCGCTGTCCTGCATCAGAGAGCTCTCCGTGATCTCGAGCACCAGATCGCTCGGTCGCAGGCCACCGGCGGAGAGCGCCTCTTGCACGTCGCTCACCAGCGTGGCCTCCTGGAACTGACGGGCCGACAGATTCACGCCGATCCATGGCTGCTGCCCGTCGGGGCGGCGCCAGCGACGCGCCTCGCGGCACGCCTCCTGGAGCACCCAGCGCCCGATGGGGATGATGAGGCCCGTCTCCTCGGCCAGCGGGATGACATGGGCGGGCGACAGCAGGCCACGCTCCGGATCCTGCCAGCGCAGCAGTGCCTCCAATCCCACGAGCGCGCCGCTGGACAGGTCGACGATGGGTTGATAGTGCAGGATGAACTGCTCTTCGCGGACGGCTCGCTCCAGGCGCGCCTCCGCGTCCAGGCGTTCGGATCTGAGGCGCTGCATGCGGGGCACGAAATGCTCCGCACGACCCTTGCCTTCGCTCTTCGCCCAGTACATGGCGATGTCCGCCCGACCCAGCAGGGCCACGGCGTCCTTCGATCCGGCCTCCGCCGGGGCGATGCCGATACTCACGCGTACCACGATCTCATGGCTATCCACGATGATCGGCTCCGCCAGCGAGATCGAGATGCGAGAGGCGATCTCCTGCGTCGTGGCAGCGTCGCCCGCTCCCTCGAGCAGGACCGCGAACTCATCGCCGCCCATGCGTGCCGCGGTGTCGCTCGGTCGGATCGATGCTGCGAGTCGCCGGCCTAGCTCGGTCAGCACACGGTCACCGACCACGTGCCCGTAGGTGTCGTTGACCTGCTTGAAGTCGTCAAGGTCGAGGAACAGCAGCGCCACGTTGGCCGGCTGTCTGTCGTCGATCAAGGCCCTCTGGGCGCGGTCCAGGAAGAGCGCTCGATTGGGGAGCCCTGTCAGGACATCATGCAGCGCCTGATGTGCCAGCTGTTCCTCGAGTCGTTTGCGGGCGGTGATGTCCACGCCCGTGGCGATAGTGTGCTTGACCGTGCCGCCATCGCCCAGGACGGCGGTGTTGTTCCAGGCGATATGGCGGCGAGTGCCGTCCTTGCACAGCCAGTCGTTCTCGTGAGAGACCGACGGGTTCTCCCGGCTCAGGCAAGCGACCGTCGCGCGCACGCGCTCGACGTCCTCGGGGGGGACGAGGAAATCCAGCGATCGGTGCGCGTCGAGCTCGGCACTGGTGTAGCCGCTGACTTCCTCGCAGGCCGCGTTGCGGCGGATCACCGTCCCGTCAGCATCGACCACGATGACCAGCGCTCCGACGGTTTCGAGGATGGCGTTGATGAAGTTCCGCTCCAGTCCCAGTGCCATGGCGGAGGCGAGCTGATCGGCGACCGCGATGACTATCCGCAGGTCCGTCTCATCTAGCGGGTCCGGAGCGGAGGACTCGATGTCCAGCACGCCCAGCAGCCGTTCGCCGGCCAGCAGTGGGACGACGATCTCGCTGCGGACCGCCGGGTCTCCGCAGACGTATTCCGACTCGAGGCTCACATCGGGCACCAGCTCCGCTCGGTGGGTGCGCATGACCCGGCCCATGATCCCCTTGGTACCGTCGAGCGACAGGAACGGGTTCATGTGATTCCTCGACGCACCAAGCGTCAGCTGCTCCCCGTCGGTACGATAGATGGCGACGGACTCGTAGCCGAACCGCTCGCCCATTAGAACGGCGACCTGCTCCAGTGATTCCGGCGTAGGGCCCGTGGACGCCAGCAGGCGGCCGACCGCCTCCACCCCGGCGATCTGCTGGACGCGCCGCTGATCAGCCGCTCGAGCAGCGCCCAGCTCGT
>JALZLU010000223.1 GCA_030858685.1 Chloroflexota bacterium
GTCCACATGGAGGCCGATGATGTCGATGGCTTCCTTCGCGTTCGCATCCGCATCGAGAACCTGAGTCCCTTGAACGAGGCGGACGCGCCGGGTCGTGATGCGGCCCTGCGATGCTCCCTGCTGAGCGCACACACGCTGCTGGCCATCCGCGGGGGCAGCTTCGTCTCCCTTCTGGACACCCCGCCGGAAGCGGGTCGAGCGGTGAGCATGCTGGAGAACCGCCACACCTTCCCCGTGCTGGTCGGCGACTCGGACCAGCGGGACGTGATGCTCTCCTCGCCGATCATCCTGTACGACCATCCGCAGATCGCTCCGGAGAGCCCCGGTGACCTGTTCGACTCGACGGAGATCGACGAGATCCTGACCCTGCGCATCCTGACACTGACCGACGAGGAGAAGCGCGAGGCACGCGCCACGGATGAGCGTGCCCGGCGCATCCTTGATCGCAGCGAGTCCATCCCGCCGGAGATCTTCGAGCGCCTGCACGGCGCCGTCCGCTCGATGGGCGCGAGGCCGGATGCCGCCGCGGCCATGTCAGAGCACGCGTCGATCGCGCCGTTCACGCTCCGAGCGGATCCGTTCGGGCGAGGCGCGGATCCCTTCGGGTCGGGAGCCGATCCATTTGCGGCGTCAGCGGATCCCTTCGCAGCGGCAGCGGATCCTTTTGCGCTGGAGTCGCTGCCCGACGCTCCCTACTGGGAGCCCGAGGCCCGCGTGTCCCCGGACGTGGCCAGCGTGCTCATCGCAGGGTGCCCCGTCGCCAAGGGTTCACGCGTGGTCCTGCGACCGGGGCCCCGCGGCGACTCGATGGACATGTTCCTGAGGGGCAAGGAGGCCCGCGTGGAGGCCGTCTTCGAGAGCGTCGATGATGAGATCTTCGTGGCCGTCACAGTGGGCGATGACCCGGCTGGCGACCTCCACAGCTGGTATGGACGGTACTTCTACTTCCGACCGACGGAGCTGGAGCCCCTCGATGTCGTGGCGGGCGACCGATGACGCCGCATGTGCTCATCGCAGGCGTCGGCAATATCTTCCTGGGCGATGATGGCTTCGGCGTCGAGGTTGCTTCGCAGCTTCGCCGGGAGCCTCTGCCAGAGTGGGCCAAGGCCGCCGACTTTGGCATCCGCGGCATCCATCTCGCATTCGAGCTGCTGGAAGGGTACGAGACGCTCATCCTCGTCGATGCCCTGTCGCGCGGCGAGGAGCCGGGCACCGTTTCGATCGTGGAGCGGCTCTCGGACGAGGCGAGCGGCATCCAACCCGATGCCCATAGCATGGATCCGCGCACGGTCTTCGCATACCTGGAGTCGATGGGCGGACCCATTCCGCGGACGCTCATCGTGGGCTGCGAGCCGTTGCGCACGGACGATGAGATAGGCCTCAGCGAGCCGGTCAGGAGAGCCGTGCCGGAGGCGGTCCGGCTGATCCAGGGCTTGCTTGCGGATGAAGCCACGGCGACGCGGAAGGGCACAGAGCCTGTCCCGGTCGCCAGCAGTGAAGGAGGTACGTGATGTTCGGACGGATCGCCATCGTGAGTTGGGGCCTCGTCCTCGGGGCTGGCGTCGCGGTCGGGCTGGCGCTGCTCATCCCGTCGCTGCCGGACCTGTCGCGCTACATGCGCATGCGCCAGATGTGACGGACTCCGTGGCATCACGCTCGCCGGTGCCACGCACATAGGGGGACTTCGATGCACGAAGTGGGACTTGCAGAGGACCTTGTCGCGGCGGCGCTTCGCCGCTCCGCGGGCCGGCGGGTGGTGCGCGCCAAGGTGCACGTCGGCACGCGCCATCGCGTCGATCAAGCGTCCATGGAGCAGGCCTTCGCAATGGTCGCCCAGGGCACGGACCTGGAGGGCGCGGCGCTGGAGATGGTGGTCGTGCCGGCGACCAGCACCTGCCGCGCCTGCGGCACCCGCATCCAGGCGCCGGACCTGGTGATGTCCTGCACCGGCTGCGGCGGGCTGGACCTGACGCTCTCCGGTGGAGATGAGCTGATGCTCGAGTCGATCGAGCTTGCGCCATCCTCCCAGAGCCGGTCGGGCTGAGACAAGCTCATGTGCCTCGGCATCCCAGGACAGGTCATCGCCCTCGATCCGGTCAGGCCGGACGTGGCATCGGTCGATCTAGGCGGGAAAGCGCGAGATATCGGCCTTGGCCTGTTGGACGGCGCGCCTCCGGAACCCGGTGACTGGATCATGGTCCACATGGGCTTCGCCTTGGCGCGCATGACCGAGGCCGAGGCCCGCGACGGGCTCGACGTCCTCACGGCCCTGGGTCAGGGTTTCGACGACGGCGAGTTCGGGAACGGATCGTTCGCGGCACAGGCCGAGGCCGATGACGACTGGGC
>JALZLU010000244.1 GCA_030858685.1 Chloroflexota bacterium
GCGTTGCGCGAGGCTGGAACCGATATTGGCGCGCTCGCTCACATCACCGGAGGCGGATGGGAGGGGAACGTGCCACGCACGCTGCCGGTCGGCCTGGGAGTCGAGATCGAGACCGGGTCCTGGCCGATACCGAGCATCTTCAGCCTCATCCAGTCGAGCGGAGATATCGCCGATGACGAGATGGTTCGCACCTTCAACGTGGGGATCGGCATGACCGCGGTGGTACCGACCGAGCACGCCGATGTCGCCATCGCCGCGGTCGGCGGCGCCTACCGCATCGGCCGGGTCGTGCATGTGCCACAGGGCGAGCCCCGCGTTCGATTCGCGTGAGGCTCGGCGCCCTTGTCTCCGGACGCGGCTCGAACCTGGAGGCCGTGCTTGAGGCCGCACTGCCCGGCATCGACCCGGTGCTGGTCATCAGCAACCGCGCCGGGGTACCGGCTCTGGCGGTGGCAGCCACGCATGACGTGCCGGCCCGCGTGATGGCGCGAAGCTCCTTCGGGGGCGACGCATCGCTGCGGGATGGCGCAATCGGCGATGCCCTGACGGCCGAATCGGTCGAGCTCGTTCTGCTGGCCGGCTATGACCAGCTCCTGCGCCCCTCGTACTTCGCGGCATATCCCGGCCGTACCATCAACATTCATCCGAGCCTGCTGCCCGCGCACGCAGGAATGGCGGGCTTGGCCGTCCATCGGTCCGTCCTGGCTGCGGGCGATGGGGAGTCGGGAGTGACGATCCACGAAGTGACGACCGACGTGGACGCCGGACCGATCCTCGCCCAGGCACGCGTTGCGGTGCTGGCCGGAGACGATGCACCCATGCTGGCGGCACGCGTTCTTGACGAGGAGCACCGCCTGCTGGTGAGCTTCCTCGCCGAGATTTCGGTGGGGGCTGGTCGGGCGTGAGGCGTGCTAGCATGCCCACGGCGCTACGTGCGCGCACACCACGCAGGATGAGGCCAGGCAGCTAGATGGACGCGATTCTCGAACCGATCGGCCAGTTCTGGGAAGGCTTCCTGGGCAACCCGATCGTGCAGCTGGCCAGCCAGCTGATCGTGATCTACGTCCTCCTGCTCTGGCTAGGCACGGCGTACTGGGCCTTCCGCGACATGCAGGCTCGCACCGAGAACCCGATTCTTCCGTACTTCGCCGCCGCGCTGATCATCTTCTTCACGCCCCTGCTGTTCCTTTTCGCGGTCATCCTCTTCCTGATCGTTCGTCCGCGCGAGACGCTGGCGGAGGTCTATGAGCGATCGCTGGCCGAGGAGAGCCTGCTCGCCGAGGTCGAGAAGAACGAACTGTGCCCGGTCTGTCGTGATCGAGTCGACAGCGACTGGCTCGTTTGTCCGAACTGCCGTACGCGGCTGCACCGCGTGTGCCCTTCGTGCAACAGGCTGGCGGACCCGACCTGGCCCCTCTGCGCTTTCTGCGGCACGGATCTCGGGCATGATTCGTCGAAGACCACTCGACGCAGCAAGGCTCCGGTGGCAGCAGCCAAGGCATCCGACCCCGAGGTGACCGACACCACGGATGCCACTGCCGAGCATGCCCGCCTGCGCGGCGCCACCAACAGCTGACCCAGAGCCCGACGCCGGTGGACCCTTCCGGGCCTGATCGTCCTGCGGCGCTGCCCACCGGTCCGCACCCGACCGCAGGCCCGGGAACGATTTCGATGCCCCGTTGGCCGGGGCCGCTCCTCATCGTCCTGGGCGCCGTCCTTGCCATCGGCGCGTTGACCACCGGGGCGTTGGCCGTCGATGGCCAGATCGCGGTCGATGATCCTGCGCTCTTCGGCTGGCTTGCCCTGGCGGGCACCGTGCTCTTCATCGCCGGGCTCCTGTATGTCGCGGTGCGGCAGCTGCGCGTCCGACGATTCCTGCCGCCGGAACGCTATCGCGGCCCGGGAGTGCTCGTGCTCGTGGTGCTCGTGTTCGCGCTGGTGTCCATCATCACGGCGCCGTTCGGTGCCGATGCAGCGGCCCTGCTCATGGGCGAGGGCGAGCTCACGTTGCTCGGTGCTGCGGTCCTGCTGGTCGCCACGCAGATCGCCCTGCTGCTGGTCAGCTGGTTTTTCGTCTTTCGGCCCGGAGCCCTCGCGGCGCTCCCGTCGCTTCCCGGCCGCGATCCCGGAGGAGCCATTCGCGCGGGACTCGGCTGGGGCA
>JALZLU010000272.1 GCA_030858685.1 Chloroflexota bacterium
AGGTGAAGGGCCCAAGCAGCCACCCTGGTCGCATCATCTGGAACATCGAGACACCCGATGTGAAGGGAGAGTTCGATCGCCTGGTGGCCGCGGGCGCCATGGTCGTCAAGGAGCCGTACGGCTTCGAGGACCAGCCTGGTCAGATCGCGACGCTGGCCGATCCCGACGGCAACCTCTTCCAGCTCATGAGCCCGATGGAGCCGCAGCCGGCATCAAGCGACGCGTAGGGTCCCTGGCAGCGACGATCTGACGGCCCGTCGCACCTTCGTGCGCGACGGCTTCGTCCGTTGGCTGTCCATGGGGAGCACCATTGGCTGAGCGGACGCTGTGGACGCGGTTCTGGACAGGGCGTGGACAACCGTCGACAGCGGTCGCCACTTTGTGGATGAGTGGCCTTGTGGCGCCGCCCGAGTTCGACTAGATTTGTATCAGCCCGGAGGGGCCATCAGGATCGAGGATCAAGGGTACGGGAGCTTGCTCTCGCAGCCGCGATCAGCGGACCAGACGGTTCCTTCGGGTCTTTTCGTGCGGCGGAACGGTTCGCGGTAGCCGCCGATGACCAGCCGCGGTAGCATCCGTCGACGATGCCGCTGCGCCAGCATGAGCCGCTGCTCCGGATCAGCTCTTTCGAGGTCCTGGTCGGGGATCGGGGACTTGGCTTTGCCCAGGTCGGCCGGCTCACCTCCGAGACGGATCTCGACACCTTCCGCGAGCAGCGCGATCATCGCTTCGCGACCGTGGTCCTCCGGCGTGCCCTCTCAGACTCAAGGGAGCTCTACGACTGGCGCCGAGCGGTCATCGGCGGCAAGGACGATCGACGCGACGTGACCATCCGCCAGCTGGCAGGGCCCGGCGGGGAGGTCGTCAACTCGTGGACACTGGTACGCGCGTGGCCTTGCCGCTGGTCCGGGCCAGCCTTCGACGCCCTATCCAACGACATCGCCTGGGAAGAGCTCGAGCTGTCCTTTGATGACCTCATCTGGCTGGACCTCGCTGCAAGGGATAAGGGAGGCTGACATGGCCGTTTTCCGCGACCGCCCGTACGCCCAGTTCAACTTCCTGGTCGATCTCGGCACCGGCGAGAGCGAGGGTCCCGAGGCCGGCTTCCAGGAGTGCGGCCCGATCAGTACGAGCGTGGACGTCATCGAGTATCGGAACGGCAATGAGAAGGAGAACGCCCCACGCAAGCTCACCGGTCTCGACCGGGTGAGCGATGTCACGCTCAAACGTGGGCTCATCGGGTCGCTGAACCTTTACCAGTGGCTGGACCAGATCAGGAACGGGGATCCAGCCGCCGTCCGAACGGTCGTGATCCGATTGATGAGCGAGGACCACTCCGCGAGCGTGATGACGTGGAAACTTCTACGCGCCCGCATCACCAAGCACACGAGCGGACCACTCAACGCTCGGGGGACGGACGTGGCCATGGAGGAGATGACGCTCGCCTACGAGCGACTCGAGCTGGAGTAGGCATCAGACCGCGTGACCGGCCCCGACGGCACCCAGCGACTCGAGCCGGCCGGGCCCCTGCGACGAGCCCTACACCCGCCCACGAACGAGGTCCATCAGCCGCCCCAGGACGCGCTCCCCATCCGCCCGTAGCCCGTTGTGCTCGAACTCGTCGGTGATCCAGGGCCGGAGCCCACGGATGGCGGCGGCCGACTCCTCAGCGAACGCCCGCTCCACGTACAGGTCGTTCACGTAGATCGTCGCCGCGACCGGGACCTCGTTGTGAACGAGCCGATCAGCGTCGTAGAGGCGCGGCCAAGGATGCTGCGCGAGCACTTCGGCCGCCGCGCGATGGCCGTGCAGAGCGTGGTAGTCCTCCCACATCCAGGGGAAGATGTGCTCCCCGGTGAAGAGGCCCTCTGCCTCGACCTCGTCGGGCAGCAGGCGCGCAGCGGACCAGCGGGTCGCCAGCCCATCGGCGTACGAGGATTCATGGAGCGTGGCGTACATCGGGTTGCGCCCGAAGCGCACGGCGCTCTCCGTGTCATGGAGGAAGGCGTTCGAGCCGAAGGGCAACTCGAGCACGTGGTGGAGATGCTCGAAACCGGCGCTGTCTCCCAGCCACATCCCCAGCTGGCGGAATCGGCGGGCCGTCAGGCGATCGCCCGAGGGCAGGCGAACGTCTTCGTCACCAAGCCGCTGGAAGATCTGCTGCGCCCGTTCCCGGTCGCCCGGATAGCGCTCGAAGTAGGCTCGATTCCTGGCGATGAGCCGCACGTACGTAGCCGCGTAGACGTCGTCGACCGGGCGGCCGATGGGCGACAGACCGCCCGTGATGAACGCCTCGAGCAACCCTTCAGGCGCGATCGAGAGGTAGGTCATCGCGGTGAAGCCGCCGAAGCTCTGGCCCAACACGCTCCATCGGTCGACGCCAAGCTCGCGCCGGATGAGCTCGGCGTCCCGGACGATGGAGTCGGCCCGGAAGTGCGTCAGGTACTCCGCCTGCTCCTCCGGCGACTCCCCGGGGATCTGCCTGCTCACCGGCGTTGACCGGCCCGTTCCTCGCTGATCCAGCAACAGGACTCGATGGTCGGCCAGTGCCCGCTTCATCCAGCCGGACGGCGGACTCGTCGGCCGAGTGGCCTCGAACCCGGGGCCTCCCTGCAGGAACAGCAGGTACGGTCTCTGCTCGCCGGCTGGCGCGGCGAGCTCGCGGGAGAAGACGCTGATCGTGGGACCATCGGATGTGCCATGGTCGAGCGGTACGGTGTGCTCTCGCTCGGTCAGGATCACGCCGGGTGCACGGTAGGTGATGGTCATCGTGACAACGATACCCGGGGCACTGCGAGCAGCCGGAGGGTCAGGGCCACGCGACGAAGGACAGGCCACCGAACAGCACGGAGGCGGCGAACGATGTGGTCAGCTACTTGCCGAGGGGCCGCGGCTCCTGAGTCCAACGACCATGGACGCTGACCAGCCACCGGCGAGCACGCCGAGCCGGGCCGATCCATCCCGGATCAGGCGCCTGGCAACGCACGAACTGACGCCTGACGAGGTCCAGGTGATCCGGGAGTTGCTGGTGGACGCGTTCGGGACGGACGAAGACGAGCGCTTCGAGCAAGACGACTGGCAGCACGCCGTGGGCGGCTTGCATTTCGTCCTCGAGGTGGCGGGCAGCATTCTGGCCCACGCCGCCGTCGTGGAGCGTGAGCTGCACGTGGACGGGAGGCCCCTTCGCACAGGCTACGTGGAGGCGGTGGCTACGGCTCGCGGCCATCAGGGCAAGGGATGGGGGACGCGGGTCATGCGGGAGGTCGGCGCGCACATCCGGGACGTCTTCGAGATGGGAGCGTTGGGTACCGGAAGCCACGGGTTCTACGAGCGACTGGGCTGGTCGATCTGGCGAGGCCCTTCGTCCGTGCGCACAGACAAGGGCATCCGCCTCACGCCCGAAGACGATGGCTACATCATGGTCCTCACCACAGACCGGTCCCCGATCCTGGATCCGACCACTTCGATCAGCTGCGAGTGGCGACAGGGCGACGTCTGGTAGACCGGCCTCTGGCTTGCGGCATAGGCGCCGGGAAGCGCCGTCCCGGCTCAGGACGGGTCGATGTTGTGGTTCAGCCGGAAGAGGTTCTCCGGGTCGTAGCGCCGCTTGAGCTCCACGAGGCGCTGGAGTCGCTCCGCGCCGTAGGCCTCCAGCGCCAGCGCTCGCCGGTCGGCGTCGGGTCCCTCATCGCCCAGGAAGTTGACGTAGTGGCCGGCCATGGCGTGCGGCTCCATGGCAGCGTGGAGCCCTCGCACCCAGGCGATGCGCTCGGGATCCTCCGCCACATCGTCCCAGTAGCCGTAGATGTTCAGCCAATAGCGAGCGTTGCGGTTGGGGAAGGGAGTGGCATCTTCCGGCACGCGCCCAAAGGCGCCCTCCATGTGGTGGACGTCGGCCGCGGCACCGCGCATGGTGAGACGGCTGGCATGCTCGATGAGCCCGTCGATGATGGGCTCGTCCAGGCGGTCGAACGAGGCGTTCTTCCAGTAGGCTCGGACGCCTCGCGGGAATAGCCCGTCGGCGGCCGACTGCCAGGCAGTCCATGTCGTCGGCTCGACCACCTCGCCATCGGGCGGCGCCGCGTGGCGCAGTCGAAAGATGAGCGCACTCGGCTCCGCATGATCAGGCCCGGACCAGGTCGCACCGACGATCATGAGCACCTCGTCGCCCAGCTCCCAGTCCGTTGGCGGGACCATGAAGGTGACGATGGAGGTCAGTTCGTCGGGCAGATCTCGAGACCAGGCGGCGTACGCCCGCAGCGCCTTGGGCCAGGCCGGACGGCCGTAGAAGAGATTCGCGCCGAAGATCGATGGCCCCAGCGGGTAGGCGCGGAAGGTGAACGACGTCACCACGCCGAAGTTGCCGCCGCCTCCGCGCATCCCCCAGAAGAGATCTGCGTTCTCCGATTCGCTCGCGCACAGACGCTTGCCGTCCGCGGTCGCCACCTCCGCGCTCAACAGGTTGTCTGCGGTGAGTCCGTATCCGCGAGTGAGCCAGCCGACGCCGCCGCCCAACGTCAGTCCGGCCACGCCCGTGCCGGAGATCACGCCCGAGGGCACCGCCAGCGCATGCGGCTCCGTGGCCTGGTCGACATCGCCGAGCGTGGCTCCGGGCTCCGCTCTCACGGTGCGCCGCCGAGGGATCGACCTCGACGGCTCGCAGCGCACCCAGGTCGAGCACGATGCCCCCATCGACCGAACCGTTGCCGGCCACGTTGTGACCGCCGCCCCGGATGGCGAGCCGGAGCCCCAGCTCCGCCGCGGTGCGGACGACGGGTGGGATGTCGTCGATGGTCGCGGCCTGGACGATGGCCAGCGGGCGCCGGTCGATCATGCCGTTCCAGACGCGCCGAGCCTCGCCGTAGTCGGGATCCGCCTCGGTGATGACGCGACCCGAAACGTCCCTGGCGAGTCGCCGCGCGAGTTCGACAGATCCCATCCTCAGCCCTCCTGCCGCCCGTACCGGACGGGTGCCGCAGCAACGCCCCCTCACCCGGACGGTACCTCAGGCGCGCGGCCCGCGACAAGCCGCGTTGACGGGCGCTCGCGCCATCAAGGATCGCACCAGCCTCCCGGTGTATCCTCGGCGACGGGGGCCGACGACCGTCACCGTTGTGAGCATTTGGAGGCCCGGGATGACGCGCTTCAGCTACATGCACCTGCCGGCGTACCCGCTCGACGACTCGATCGAGATGATCAAGCTGGCCGATGAACTCGGCTATTACGCCGCCTATGCCGTGGACGAGACATGGTGGAAGGACATGTGGGTCCTCTTCGCTGCGGCGGCGAGCAGTACCAAGC
>JALZLU010000277.1 GCA_030858685.1 Chloroflexota bacterium
AGAGCGATCTCAACGCGCTTCTCGCGCGGGATATCGATGCCCGCGATGCGTGCCACCGTTCCTCCTAGCCCTGTCGCTGCTTGTGCTTGGGATTGCTGCAGATGTTCATCACGACGCCGTGGCGGCGGATGATCTTGCAACGTTCGCAGCGCGTCTTGACCGACGCTCCGACCTTCACGATGTCTCCAGTCCGATGATCATTTGAGTCGATAGGTGATGCGACCCCGAGAGAGGTCATATGGGGATAGCTCCACTCGGACCCGATCGCCCGGCAGGATGCGGATGAAGTTCATCCGCAGCTTCCCGCTGATGTGCGCCAGGACGCGGTGTTTGTTCTCCAGTTCGATGGCGAACATGGCGTTGGGCAACGGCTCGATGACCGTACCCTCCACTTCGATGGCATCCTTCTTGGCCACAGGCGGCGACTGACCCCTTGGTGTTCTGGCTGGTGAGAAAGCGCGCCGTCGGTCCGAACCGTCGGGCGCTGGGAGGCGCCGGGACGCACCCGGCGCGCGAACGGAGATTGTATCAGACGGCGCGGTCGCAAGGCAACCGCATGTGGGCCGCCGGTCACGCTACAGCCGTTCCGGCTACAGCCGTTCCGGACGTAGCGGCCGGCGCCTCGGTCAGGATGCGCGGCCCATCGGCCGTGATGGCGATGGTGTGTTCCCAGTGCGCTGCCAGCCGGCCGTCCCGCGTCGCCACGGTCCACCCGTCCGGCCGCACCTCCACCTCGTGGCTGCCCAGTGTGAACATCGGTTCGATAGCCAGGCACAGGCCGGGTTCCAGGCGCCGGCCCCGCTGACCGGAGCGGAAGTTGGTGACCTGCGGTTCCTCGTGCATCTCGGTGCCGATGCCGTGGCCCACGAACTGGCGCACCACGCCATAACCACTCTCCAGAGCCACGTCCTCCACCGCCGCCGAGATGTCGCTGATGTGGTTCCCAGGACGCGCCGCGGCGATGCCCGCGTACATCGCCCGACGGGTCGACTCGACCAGGGCACGCACCGCCGCCGGCACCTCGCCCACCAGCCACGTCCGCGCCGCGTCGCCGTGCCAGCCATCGACGATGGCACCCGCGTCGACGGAGATGATCTGCCCCTCGGCCACGCGCCGCCGGCCGGGCACACCGTGCACCACCTCGTCATCGATGGAGATGCACAGCGAATGGCGGTACGGGTCGCGATGTCCGGGCACGCCGATGAAGGAGGGCGTGGCACCGGCCGAGCGGATCAGATCCTCGGCCAGGGTGTCGAGCTCCTCCGTGGTGACCCCTGGCCGGATGGCCTCACCCACTTGATCGAGCACGTCCGAGACGAGACGGCCGGCCACGGCCATGCGCTCGATCTGGGCGGCGCTCTTGAGGGTCACTCGCCGTTCCATGACGGACATCAGGGCGCCGGCCGGGAGGCTGCGGCACGATCGATGGCGTGCAACAGGCCCTGCGTCACGCGCTCCACCGGCTGCTCGCCGGGCACTGCTACCAGGACGCCACCCTCGGCGTAGTGGTCGACCACCTCGTACATGGGCGGCAGCTGCAGCTCGAGGCGCGTGCGGATGGTGTCCGGCTGGTCGTCGGGGCGCTGGTGGAGCTGCGTGCCGTCCACATCGCAGAACCCCGGCCTCGCCGGCGGTCGCAGGGTCTCGTGGTACACGTGCTGCTTCGGTCCGTGGCAGATCCAGCGCCCGGACAGGCGGCGCACGAGCTCCTCCTGCGAGACGTCGATGTAGAGGGCGCCGCAGACCGCCGAGCCGCGCTGTCCCAGCAGCTGATCAAGGGCTCGAGCCTGGGGCAGTGTGCGCGGGAAGCCATCCAGGATGGCGCCGGCTGCCGCGTCCGGCCGGTCGAGACGATCGGCGATCATGCGCACCGTCAGGTCATCGGGTACCAGGGAGCCGTTGTCCATGAAGCTGCGCGCCTCATCGCCCAGCGGCGAACCATCGGCCAGGGCGGCGCGAAAGAGGTCCCCGGAGGCGATGTGGGGAAGACCGAGCGCGCTCGACAGCAGCTGGGCCTGAGTGCCCTTGCCGGCGCCGGGCGAACCGACCATGACGTAGACGCGCGAGCGGGCCCCGGCGGGAGCGGGCCCGGGCCGACTCGCCGGTCCGAGGCCGTTCCCGCTGCGGCCCCGGATCACTTGATGAAGCCCTCGTAGTTGCGCATCATCAGTTGCGCCTCGATCTGCTTCATGGTCTCCACGACCACCGAGACGACGATGAGCAGAGCGGTGCCACCGAGCGCGAATCCAGCCACGATGCTGCCTCGGAAGAGCGCCTCGATGACCACCGGCGAGACCGCTACAAGGCCCAGGAAGAGAGCCCCGGCGAGACTGATGCGGAAGACGACCCGGGCGAGATAGTCGCGCGTGGGGATGCCCGGGCGGATGCCCGGGATGAAGCCGCCGTTCTTGCGCAGCTGATCTGCCGTCTCGTCCGGCTTGAAGGTGAACGCTGTGTAGAAGTAGGTGAAGCCGACGGTCAGCAGGAAGTAGCCCACGATGTAGGCCGGTCCCTGCGGGCTCAGGAAGTTGGTGATGCCGATGGCGATGTCACCTACGAGCCCGCCCGACGCCGCGAAGTACGAGGCGATCTGGAAGGGGAAGGCCAGGATGCTGATGGCGAAGATGATGGGGATCACGCCGGCCTGGTTGACGCGCAGGGGAAGGAACGTGGCTCCGCCCTGGTACATGCGCCGCCCGCGCACTCGGCTGGCGTACTGGATGGGGATCCGCCGCTGGCCCTCCTGGATATAGACGATGACCGCCACTCCGGCCACCGCCAGGATGGTGAAGAGCACGGCCTGCGCGATGTCCGGGCTGGCCAGGAACTGGCCCAGTCCGGCGGGCATGCCGGCCACGATGCCGGCGAAGATGATGAAGCTGATGCCGTTGCCGATGCCCCGCTCGGTGATGAGCTCGCCGATCCACATCACCAGCACGGCACCGGCCGCCAGCATGAACATCTGGATGAGCGTCTCGAAGCGCGCCAGATCGAAGTCCGTGACGACGCCTGCTTGAGAGAGGATGGCCAGCGTGCCGTAGGACTGCAGGAAGGCCAGCGGCACCGTCAGGTAGCGCGTGTACTGGTTGATCTTGTTGCGCCCGTACTCGCCCTCGCGCGACAGCTGCTGGAGCCGCGGCACGGTGCCGGACATGAGCTGCATGATGATCGAGGCGTTGATGTACGGCGTCATGGCCAGGGCCACGATGGAAAGGTCCGCCAGGCCGCCGCCGGAGAACAGGTTGATCAGCTGCAGGAAGGGCTGACCACCCAGGAACTGGTCCAGCGCGTCACGGTCGATGCCCGGCACGGGCACATGCCCCAGGGCCCGGTAGATGACCAGCATGCCCGCCACGAAGAGCAGCCGCTTCCGGATGTCCGGCGTGCGGATGGCATTGACCAGAGCGTCGAACACGCCTAGAGGTCCGCCGGCTCGGCGCCAGTGGTCCGAGCGCCCCGCTCCGGAGCGGCATCCGTGTCGTCGTCAGCCTCCGACTCGTCCGCGGCGGGTGTATCGGCCACTGGGCTCCCTTTCGCGGCAGCCAGTAGCTGCACGAATCCGCCGGCCGCTTCGACCTTCTGTCGGGCGCTGCGGGTGATGGCGTCCGTGGCCACGAAGAGCTTCTCCGTCACGTCGCCGTTGCCCAGGACCTTGACCGGCTTTCGCTCCGAGCCCACCAGGCCGGCGCGTCGCAGGACCTCGACGTTGACCGTGACCGGGTCGCCGGCAGCGTCACGCGAGGCGCCTGTCTCCAGCTCCACGCCGAATCGCCCGGCGGCTGCGTACGCCGAGATACGCCCGACATTGACCACCTGGTACTCGACCCGCTCACGCGGCTTGAAGCCACGCAGCTTGGGCACGCGCATCTGAAGGGGCGTCTGACCCCCTTCGAACCAGGCGGGGATCGAGCCACCCGCACGAGCCTTCTGGCCCTTGGTGCCGCGGCCCGCGGTCTTGCCCTTGCCGGCGGCGATGCCGCGACCGACCCGCGTGCGCTCCTTGCGGGATCCGGGAGCCGGCTTCAGGTCGTGCAGCTTCACGGGGACGTCTCCTGCTTGGTGCCGCCGCCACGTCGAGCGCGGGGAGCGGTCTTGTCACCCGTCACTTCCTCGAATGTGACGAGGTAGCGCACGGCGCGGACCATGCCGCGCGTGGCGGGATTGTCGGGGATCTCGACCGTGTGGCCGATGCGTCGTAGACCCAGCGCACGGATGGTGCCGCGCGCTGCCTGGGTGGTACCCACGATGCTCTTGCGCATCGTGACCCGCAACTCAGCGGCCATCGCCGGACTCCCCATCGGTGGTGGATGGCTGTCCCGGGATGTGGATGCGCAGCGTGCGTCCGCGACGTGCCGAGAGCTCTTCGGCACTGTGCATGTTGCGCAGCGCCTCGACCGTGGCACGCACCACGTTGACCGGGTTGTTGGAGCCGAGCGACTTGGACAGGATGTCCCGAACGCCAGCCGCCTCGACCACCGCGCGGACCGAGCCGCCGGCGATGACACCCGTACCCTGCGAGGCGGGCTTCAGAAGCACGGTGCTGGCGCCGAACTGCTGGCGCACCTCGTGCGGCACCGTGGTGCCCACCATGGGCACCCGGATGAGGTTCTTCTTGGCGTCCTCGACGCCCTTGCGGATGGCCTCCGGGACCTCGCCGGCCTTGCCCAGGCCAGCGCCGACATGGCCCGCGCCATCGCCCACCACGACGACCGCGCTGAAGCTGAAGCGCCGGCCGCCCTTGACCACCTTGGCCACTCGGTTGATCTGGACGACGCGTTCTTCGAGCGTCAGCTTGGTCGGGTCGATGCGTGCCATGTGGCTCCTCTCCGTCTCAGAATTCCAGGCCGGACTCGCGGGCCGCATCGGCCAGCGCGCGGACCCGTCCGTGGTAGCGATTGCCGGCCCGGTCGAAGACCACCTTGGTGACGCCGGCCTCGCGGGCGCGTTCTCCGAGGAGCGTGCCCACCCGCCGAGCTCGCTCGCACTTGGAGCCCGCTCCGGTTCGCAGTTCGCGCTCCATCGACGAGGCCGAGGCGAGCGTGCGCCCCGCCGTGTCGTCGATGACCTGGGCGTAGATCTGGTTCAGGCTGCGGAAGACCGCCAGGCGCGGCCGCACCTGCGTCCCCTCGACGGTGAGGCGGATGCGGTCGTGACGCTTCTGACGGGCGGCACTGCGGCTGGGAGCCATGGCCATGATGGTTCTTTCTCCTTGGTGTTCCGGGGCCGCGATGACGCGGGCCCGGTCAGCTGGCCCTGTGTGAGAGCCGTGGTGTTACTTCTTGCCACCGATCTTGCCGGCCTTGCCGGCCTTGCGGCGGATGACCTCGCCGGCGTAACGCACACCCTTGCCCTTGTAGGGCTCCGGCTTGCGAGTGGCGCGGATGCGGGCGGCCACATGGCCGACGAGCTCCTTGTCGATGCCGGTCACCGCCAGGCGGGTGGGGTTCTCGATCTCGAAGGCGATGCCCGCCGGCGGATCGATCTCCACCGGATGGCTATACCCCAGGTTGAGCTGAAGCTTGCGACCGACCAGCTGGGCCCGATAGCCCACGCCGGTGATCTCCAGGCCCTTGCGATAGCCATCGGTCACGCCGATGACCATGTTGGCCACGAGCGTGCGGGTGAGGCCATGCAGCGCGCGCGAGCGCTTCTCGTCGTTGGGGCGCTCGACACGCAGTGCGCCGTCCTCCTGCACGACGCGCATCTCGCTGACGAGCTCGCGCGACAACTCGCCACGCGGCCCTTTGACCGTGATGCGCTCCCCGTCCAGCGTGACGTCCACGCCCTGGGGAACGGTGATGGGCAGACGTCCGATACGTGACATGCGACTACCAGACCATGGCCAGGACTTCGCCGCCCAGCTGGCCCTTGCGGGCCTGGCTGCCGGTCATGATGCCGCGGCTGGTGGAGACGATGACGATGCCCAGGCCACCCAGCACGCGCGGGATCTCGGTCTTGGCCGCGTAGACGCGAAGGCCGGGCTTGGAGACACGTTTGAGCCCGCTCACGACGGGCACCTTGCCCACGTACTTGAGCTTCAGCCGGAGCACGGCCATGGGACCTTCCTGGCCCTCGCTGAAGTCCTCGATGAAACCCTCCTCCCGGAGGATCCTGGCGATGGCCAGCTTGGTGCGCGAGGCTGGCACGAGGACCTCATCGTGGCGCGCCAGGGAGGCGTTGCGGATGCGCGTGAGCATGTCGGCGATGGGATCGGAGATGTTCATGGGCCTACCAGCTGGACTTGGTCACGCCCGGCAGCTCGCCCAGCAGGGCGCGCTCCCGGAAACAGATGCGGCACATCGCGAAGCGACGCATGAAGGCCCGGGCACGACCACAGATCGTGCAGCGGGAATACTCGCGCACTCCGAAGCGCTGGGTGCGCTTCGCCTTGGCGATCAGGGATTTCTTGGCCATTCGTCGCTCCTCCTCGCGCCGTCAGCCGGCGAAGGGCATGCCGAG
>JALZLU010000278.1 GCA_030858685.1 Chloroflexota bacterium
GCCGAATGGCGCGCCGGGCCACCACCCGCGTGCACGGGTTCATGGCCCATCTGGCTCGCGACGGGATCGCCGGGCGGCTGCTGGACGGCGGCGAGGTGCTGCGCTACCTGACGTCGCGCTTCAACCCCACCAGCAGCACGTGGGGGCGCCTGGAGGAGGCGGCCGGCTGGGAGGGCGTGCTGTCGCGCTTCGATTCGCCGGTGGAGCGCGACCAGGCCCGCGAGGCCGCCGCCCGCCTGGGCGAGCAGGTGGCGCGCAGCCCGTTGGACTTTCGCCGCGACGTCCACCACGGTGAGGTCGAGCAGGACATGGTGCGCACCGGCTACCTGGGCGGCAGCCCGTCGAGCACCCGGATGTTCTGGCTGAGCGAACTGCTGCAGCAGCCGCTGCCGTTCACCCTCTCGGTCTTCATGCACGGGCTGGCGCGCACCCAGGTCCAGGACGAGATCAACCGCGCCTGGCACCAGGCCCAGCGCGAGAACGAGCGGCTCATCGGGCGCGGGCGGCGCGACGCCGAGGCCGAGCGCCAGGAGCGCGAGCAGGGCGCCCTGGTCGAGGAGATGGCCGACGACCCCCAGGCCGGCCTGATCGAGACGTCGCTGTACCTGCTGCTGCGCATCCCGGGCCCGCGCCCCAACCAGGGCGACCTCAGCGAGCTCGACGAGGCCGCCCACCAGGCCGGCCAGGTCGTGCACCGCGCCACCACCGGCGGGGTGCTGATGCCCGGCACCCGCGAGCAGGACGTCCTATGGCGCTCCACACTGCCCCTCGGCGTCGACGTGGCCCGCAAGACGCTGCGCTTCGGGATGGAGCACGCCGCAGACACCACCGCCCTGATCGGCGCCAGCTGCGGCAGCCCCACCGGACTGCCGCTGCTGCAGTCGACCACCGGAGAGGTGGAGTACCTCAACCCCTTCGACCGCGCCCATCGCAACCACTCGATCGTCGTGGCCGGCACCAGCGGGACGGGCAAGACCCACCTGGGCAACCGCCTGGTCGCCCACCTCGTCGCGCTGGGCGCCCGCGGCTACGTGTTCGATCGCAGCGGCCACTACGAGGTGCTGGCCCAGCTGCTCCCCGGGGCGCGCAAGCTGGACATCGGCTCTGACCACTCGCCCTACGTCGTCAACCACTGGGACACCCCCGACCCGTGGAACCCCCCCAACAGCAAGGTGCGCTTCCTGGTCGAGCTGCACCGGGTGATGCTCGAGGTCGACCTGACGCGCATGCAGGAGGCGCTGCTGGCCCACTGCATCCGCTCGGTCTACCGCCACTGCGCCCAGAACGAGATCGTGCCGCGCGAGCGCGAGCTGGTCGCCTTCATGGCCGCCTTCGCCGCCCACGAGCGCCCACGCCGCGGCGCCGAGGACCAGACCGTGCGCGCGCTGGAGACCCTGGTCGGCGAACTGGGGGAGTTCGTCGAGGACGGCATCTACGCCCACCTGTGGGACCGCGAGACCAACATCCCCGACGACGCGCCGCTGCTGATCTTCGACAGCTCCGGGGCGTCCAAACGGATGCTGATCCCCCTCATGTTCGCCACGATGGAGTGGGTGCGCGAGCGCGTGGACCGCGACAGCCGCCAAGCCGCCGCCGAGGACGTGCAGGGCGCCCAGCTGCACGGGCGCTCGGTGGTCCTGCTCGACGAGGGCTGGGCGTGGTCGCAGGTCGAAGAGCTCGCCCAGCACATCCAGCACTGGGCGCGCCAGTCACGCCACTACGGCGCCTGCTTCGTCGTCATGTCCCAGGACGCCAGCGACTTCGAAGGCACCTCCCAGGCCGTCCTGCGCAACGCCTCCATCAAGGTGCTCTTCGAGCAGGACAAGGGCATGCTCGACTACCTCGCCACCACCGTCGACGTCTCGGGGGAGGTGATCGCCCAGCTCAAGGACCTCAAGACCGTCAAGGGCGAGTACTCCGAGGCACTGGTGCTCAACGGCGGGCGCGGCAGCGGGCGGGTGAGCCTGGTCGTCGGCCCGCACGAGTACTGGGCGTTCACCAGCGAGTCCAGCTACGACCGCCCGCGGCGCGAGCGCGCGATCGCCGCCCGCGAAGGCAACGTGTGGGCCGCGCTGGCCGACCTGGCCGCCGAGGAGGGCATCCCATCCGACATGGTGATGACCCAATGAGGCGATCCGGGACCGAGCGCGGCGATGCGCCCCGCTGGCTGTATCTGGCCGTGGGATGCATGGCCAGCGTGGTGATCACGCTCACCGTAGTCGTGATCGCAGCCCCCGGCCGCGACGGCGGCAGCGATGACACCGCCTCCGACGTGGCCGGTGAGGGCGCGCAGGAGACCGAGGTATCACCCGAGATCGGCGAGGTCGAGCAGGCGGTGGTGGCCTTCCGTCGGGCGCTGCAAGGCCAGGGCAACCCGTGCGAGCTGATGACCCCGGGAGGACGCCAAGCCCTGTACCAGGACGTGTTCGGCATCGGCCCCGAGCCGATCACGCCCGACGGCGAGTGCGTCGACCAGGCGCGCACCACCGGCACCTACCAGTGGAAGCGCCAGCGCGAGGTCCCCGCCGACAGTGAGACGGCCGTGGTGGTCCAGGGCTCTCAGGCCGCGGCGGCAGAGGTCGTCGATGGCGTCCAGGGCTTCGAGTCGCTGTTCCTGGTCAACACTCAGGGGCGCTGGCTGATCGCCGGCCCCGAGGAAGTGTCAGCCCAGGCGCTCGAGGAGGCCCTTGAGCGTGGAGAGGGCCAATGAGCGACCCCGACGCCACCGTCCAGGCACAGCGCAACGGCCGAGCGTCGGGCCCGGTCAAGATCCCCGACACGCCAGCGGGCGCGCTCCCGGAGAC
>JALZLU010000286.1 GCA_030858685.1 Chloroflexota bacterium
TCGCTGACGGTGGTGCCCAGGGCGACCGCCGCGTTGAAGATGCGTGCGCCGTCGATATGGAGCGGCACGCCCAGTCCGTGCGTCACCGCGGCCACCTCGGCAGTGTGGGCCGCGTCGAGTGGCTGACCCATGGAGTGGCCGTGTGTGTTCTCCAGGCAGACCAGCGCCGTGATCGGTTCATGGGGGTCGCTCGGGTCACGCACGGCGTCGTGGATGGCGGCCGGGTCCATCGTGCCGTCCTCGCGGGCCGGCACGGTACGCGTCGATGCGCCCACTACCACCGCGTGACCGGCCGCCTCGTCGTAGACGATGTGCGACTCCGACTCGGTGATGATCTCTCCGCCGCGCGGCACGTGCGCCATCTGGCTGACCAGATTGCCCATGGTGCCGCTGGGCACGAAGAGTGCCGCCTCCTTGCCGGTCAGCTCCGCGGCGCGCTCCTCGAGCGCGATGACCGTCGGGTCGTCACCGAAGACGTCGTCGCCCAGCTCCGCCTCGGCCATCGCACGGCGCATCTCCGGCGAGGGATGAGTGACGGTGTCGGAGCGCAGGTCGATGAGGCGGTTGGGCATGGGTCGCCGA
Source organism: Chloroflexota bacterium (assembly GCA_030858685.1). GTDB lineage: Bacteria > Chloroflexota > Limnocylindria > Limnocylindrales > CSP1-4 > Palsa-1032. The sequence goes on from JALZLU010000286.1 coordinate 583, forward strand.
GTATAGGTCGAGGCGGCGAGGCGCGGCCGCGGCGCAGAGACTCGAGGCAGACACGGTGTGGCTCGCCTGCTATCCTGCCTGTCCGCGCGGACCCGTGGTGTAGCGGCCCAACATGCCAGCCTGTCACGCTGGAGATCGCCGGTTCGAATCCGGTCGGGTCCGCCAAAACTTCGTTTCCGGCAGCGCGACCGCACTACCATCGGTCGGTGTCACCCAGCCAGGCTGAGCCGTCCTCGAAGCGGGCCACCCTTCGATGAGATGGGCGATCCTGGCCGACGTCCTCCGAAATGGCGACCTGCGGCGTGCCCATGCCGGCTGGCTGCTCGCCATCACGGCCGAGTGGATGTACCTGGTCAACCTGCTCGTCTTCGCCTATGCCATCGGCGGTGTCGCTGCGGTGGGTGCTGTAAGCGTGGCACGCACTCTCCCCGCTGCGCTGCTCGCGCCGTTCCTGGCGGGCGTCGCTGACCGCCTGCCGCGATCGCGGGTGCTGCTCGGAGTCCACGGCGGCCGAGGTCTGGTCGTGGCAGCAGTCGCCCTCGTGGTCGCCGTGGGCGGGCCGCTTTCGCTGATCCTGGCCCTTGCGCTCATCGAGGGTGCCTGCGCAACGCTGCACCGTCCGACCACGTTGTCGGTATTCCCGGCCATCGCTCGTTCACCGGAGGAGTTGGTCGCGAGCAACGTCACGATGAGCTTCGGCGAAGGCCTCGGGGTCCTCACGGGCCCGGCCATCGGGGGGATCCTCGTGGCCATGGCCGGCCCGGCGTCGGGCATGGGCGTCGCGGCCGCAGGCTTCGGCCTGGCGGCGCTGGTCGTACTCCCGCTCAAGGTGTCCCAGGGCCGCGCATCCGCCGGGTCGAGTGGCTCAGGTCGAGTGGCCTCGGCTCTCGGCGGGTTCCTCGCGCTGCGCACGTACCCTCATGCTGGTCTGCTCGTGGGGCTGCTGGCGACCCAGACCTTCGTGCGGGGTGTGCTCACGGTCCTGCTGGTGGCGGCCGCGGTCGAGCTGTTGCTCCTGGGCGACTCGGGCGTGGGATTGTTGAACGCCGCCATCGGTGCGGGCGGTCTCATCGGCGCCGTCTTCGGCCTGACATACCTGTTGCGCCGGGGTCTTTCGAGCCCCCTCATCGTCGGCCTTGCGCTGTGGGGACTGCCCATCACGCTCATCGGGTTGCTTCCGAATCCCGTAGTGGCGGTGCTCTTCCTGCTTCTCCTGGGGGCTGCGAACGCGGTGCTCGACGTGTCCGCCTTCACGCTGCTTCAGCGCAATGTCCCGAACCGCCTTCGAGGACGCGTCTTCGGGGCGCTGGAGGGCCTCGTCGCGCTGACCGTGGGACTCGGGTCGATCGTGGCGCCCATCCTCGTGGCGTTGGCCGGTGTCCAGGTCGCGCTGATCGTGACGGGCGCCGTGCTTCCTGTCCTGGCCATCGCTGCCCGGCGGGCGGTGCAGCGCGCCGAAGACGCGGCGGTCGTTCCGCACCGCCAGCTCGCGCTCCTGCGTGGCGTTCCGATGTTCACCCCGCTGTCGCTGACGGTCATCGAGCAGATCGCGGCCGACCTTGAGCGGGTCGTCGTGGGGGTGGGCAGTGATGTCGTCCGACAGGGCGAGCCGGGCAACGACTACTTCGTGATCGACGACGGCCGTGTGGAGGTCATCCATGACGGCATCACGATCGGCACGCTCGGCCCCGGGGATGGTTTCGGAGAGATCGCGCTCCTCCGGGACGTACCGCGCACGGCGACCGTCCGAGCAACCACGGACCTGGATCTGTTCCGGCTCGGGCGGCCGGCGTTCCTTGAGGCCATCAGTGGCAGCCCACGCAGCGTTCTCGCGGCCGAAGCGCTGGTCGGGGCGCGCCTGCACGGCCAGGGTCACGGCTCGCCAGACGGCCAGGGGCACGGCTGACCGGTCGGCGACTCAGTCGGCTGGAAGGCTCGCAGCGGTGGGCCGCCAGCGCGCCCGATGGCCGGATGGTCGACGACGCGAGAACCCGCAGTGGCTCGAGTCGGCGGTGGCGCCTCGTCGGACCGCTCCCGGGTACCATTCACTGCGATGCACCGTCACTCCCCCGAGCGCCGTTCCGCATGAGCGTGCGCGATCCCAAGGTCCCCGTGCGGCGTCAGGCCGTTCGACTACGCGAATCACGTCTCGCTTCGGGTGGTCCACCGCGCCGCGCCGGCGCGTCGCAGATCCTGGTGGGGGCGCTTTTCGCCCTGCTCCTGCTGGGCACCGGAGCCTTCGTCTTCGGGGCGCTCAACGCGCAGCCCACGCGCCCGACTGCCCCCTCCGAGGCCGCGGGCCAGCCCAGTGCCGGCGCAGGCACGCCCGGCGCCTCCCAGGACCCCACAACCTCCCAGGACCCCAGCACGTCCGCCGACCCAGACCCGGATGCGTCCCCCGGTCCGCCCGTCCCGCCGGGCAGCGCGGATCCCGGCACGAGCCCCGGTCCGAGCACGAGCCCCGACCCGGGTTCCAGCCCTGGAGCGAGTGGGCAGCCGCCACCCGGCACCCCCCCGGGCACGTCCGAGGTGGCCATGCCGGTGGTGCCCGTGGTCGGCTTCTGGGATGTGGATCCAGGGCTCGATCGCGACGAGTTGATCGCCGCTTTGGAGGGCGACAGCGGCCGGTACCAGAGCGTGCTGGTGCCGGCCGAGGATCGCGACGCCATCGAGGCGGCCCTGGGCGTGACCATGGCCGCTTCCGTTACGGAGGCGGAGCCGGAAGACATCCTTGACGCTGTCAAGGACGGCGCACTCGGCCTGCTGCGCGCAGCCGACGTCACGCCGCGCGTGCGAGCCCTGGCACTGGACGGGGCGGAGCTTTACGGGAATGATCGCGTACGCTCCACGCAGGACTGGCCGTTGGTCATCTCGGTCGCTGAACCGCCGGAACGTGCCTGGGACCAGTCCAAGACGGCGACGGTCGTGGCCGGCGGTGACTCCATGATGGACCGCGGCATCTACGAGCGGGTGGTCAACCGCGACAGGGGTATCAGCTATCCGCTGGACGGCGGGACGATCGACATCACGGGCCGTGTCTGCTGCGGATCCTTCACGGGACTCGGCGCGTACGAGATCCCCGAGTGGCGCAAGACCGGCAACGAGGGGCTGGTCAGGGCCAAGCTGGTCGAAGCGGACCTGGCCATCATCAATCTGGAGAACCCGGTGCCGGACAACTGGTCCTTCCACTTGCACGGCACGCCCTTTTCCGGCAAGCCTGCCCTCCTGGAGATCTTCACCTCGTCGGGCATCGACTGGGTCAGCCTGGCCAACAACCACATCTACGACTACGGGCCCAGCGGGATCGAGGACACGCTCAGACATCTGCGGCGCTTCGGTCTGGAGTACGCCG
>JALZLU010000229.1 GCA_030858685.1 Chloroflexota bacterium
GTCAACGTTGCGTGTAGAGCGGTCCCGGGGCGTCTCTACCGCCAGAGCAGCGGGCCGAGGGAGCCGGGCACCGCCGCTGGCCATCCGCCGATGCGTGCAAAACCATGACGGGCACTCCTGCGAAACGGGTGCGCGTCAAAGTTTTGCGTCCGCAGGGGCGGAGCGTGCAGGTAGGAGGAAGCGGCGTTTCCAGGGGTGATTGGGCGCTGGGCGGCCAGGGCCGTAGGACAGCGGCGGGTGCAGCGGTGTGGATGGTGCTGCGACTGGTGGCGCGGGAGGCATCGCCGGGCCGCTGCTGGCCACGGGGAGCGCCACGCAGGATCGTGCCGCGCGCGATGCGTGGCGCTGAGTGGCACGGGCGCGATGGGTCCGGCGCAGGGCGGCACTGATCTGGGGCCACGCCTCGTCCCAGCGGTCCGCGCAGACCACGGTGCGCAAGGCGACCATCGGATCGACGTGCTCTGGGGCCCAGTGCATGCCGGCGCCTTTGAGACGGTACTCCACCACAAGTTTGTTGGCGCTCTCCACGATGCCACTGCCAATGGGGTAGCCTTGCTGCTGGAAGAGCGCGTAGGTGAGTTGAGCCTGCCGTTTCTCGAAATACGTCAGGCACTTGGCGATCACCTCAGCCGCGACGGCACCGTCTGACCGCGCCGCGACGGTCGCCTGCAGCGTGCGGATGCTGGCCAACACCCCCGCTAGCGATTGGTGTTTGAGCGCATGGCGCTGCGTCTCCAGCCAGGTCGTGGTGTCCGCTGTCCCAGGACCAAAGGCCGCCTGTGCGATCTGGGCCAGGTAGCCCGCGGCGTGCGAGAAGTCCAGGATACGCACCGCGTCCAGACGGTGGGTGTCGAAGAACTGCTGACACCAGTCCGCCCCATCCACCACACCACACACGGTGTCGGCCGTCTCCATCCCCCGTCGGTGCGTCTCCACCGTCGCCAGTCGCGTGAAGGTGACGTGGTTTGCCCGCCGCGAGAAGTACGAGAGGTCGACCGCCATCGGGCCAGTCGAGGTGGCGTCGATGGATCCCACCGCCAGCGTCTTGACCTCCGCCCACTCGCCTTTGCCTTTTAGGGGCACCATCGCCCCATCCACGCTTACCTGGAGTACCGCTGGCCCGACGGGAGGTGCCTCCCCCGTGTGCTCTAGGCGCTCGACCTCGGCCGTCTGGACTGCCACGTAGGCGGCGCCCGCGCCTTCCGTCAGCCGCCGGATGGTCGCCTCAGAGAGCAGCGTCCCGACGAACCCCTCCAACACGGCAGGGATGCGATTGAACGGCATCCATGTCCCCAGCCGCACTGCGTCAGCGACCAAACTCGGCGCAAACGCACCGGGGAGCAACGCCAACTCCTCATCCAGGGGGAAAAACGCCCGCTCCACACGTGGAGCAGACGGTGTATGGCCGGGGCAGCGTCACCGTGTGGTTGCGCGTGACCGTCACCGCGCGGGTGACCTGCCCGCGGGCCACTAAGGCGCCACCACAGGTTGGACACGGGGTTTCGGCTCCCGCCGTCTTGCCCGCCGCCGCACTGGCGAGGGCCACATCCTCCAGCAGCCGCGTCCGCAGCCGGCCCAACTCCCGATCCAGTGCCTGTTCGATCTCCGTGAACGTCGCCCGCGGGTGCTGCGTGCGCCAGTCCTTGATCCCCACCAACACCTCAGCCGCTAACGTCTCCCACTGCGCCGCTGCCGCTCTTAAATCTGTACGCGCCATCGCCGTGTCTCCTCGTTCCGCTCCGCCCGACTGCCTCCATCCTACTCCTCACGCGCCCTCGCTGCATCCCCTCCTCAGCCACGCAAGACTCTGACGCGCACCCGGCCCCATGAGCCCAGGCGACAACCGGACAAAATGGGAGTAGAGTGGTTGGTGGGAGGAGGCCCACCATGATCTGTGCGACCATTGCAGCCCAGCCGCCACCGCGCGCGACAGCAGCGAGTCACCGCCACCGCGAGCACCGCTTGCGGCGCTTGTACCGGGAACTGGGCGATCCACGCGGCGTACGGCGCTGTCCCGCGTCGCGCTGACGAGCGCCGGAGCGCTTAGTTCGCTCCCCGTGCTGGTTGCCTGCGGTGGGCAGCCCGCGGCGGGTGGCGCGACGACGGCGGGCAAAGCGCTGGGGCCAGCGACGCTGGATGTCATCACACGCGACGAGCCGATCGAGCGCGGGCTGATGGGCCAGCTCTACGCGCGCTTCACTGAGCAGCACCCGCA
>JALZLU010000294.1 GCA_030858685.1 Chloroflexota bacterium
CCGGCTGGAGCTCATCGGACACGAGGTGATCCCGCAGGTGCGCGATCTGGGAGACCCCAGCCCCATCGCTTGACACCGCGGCGATCAGTTCGTCGGAGCCTCGGGTCGCCGCTCATCGCGATCGCGCATCACCACGGCGACGGTGGCATCCGTCTCGTCGCTGACCGCGTCGGCCCGGACCGCGCGCTCGCCATAGAGCGGCAGGCGCAGTCGTGCGGCGAGGAGCAGGTAGGCGCCGACCACCACGAGAAGGACCGGCCAGCCACGAGCCGAGATGTCCAGCATCTCCTCACCAAGGCCGGCGGCATAGATGACCGTACCCAGTGCGATCAGGGCCAAACCTGGGATCAAGGGCCAGGAACGGACCGCGGTGATCCCGAACATGGCCCCGAAGAGCGACACCAGCAGGAAGCCTCCACCGACGCTTGCCAGGACACCCGCGCCACCGAAGTCCGGACTGCCCTGGGCTGCCGTGAGGATGCCCACGCCGACGCCCGTGATGACGCCGCCGGCACTCAACAGGGCCGGGGATCGCACCAGCAGGAAGATGCCCAGGAGCGCCAGGCCGATGAGCAGCGGCATCAGGAAAGCGAGATCGGGCAGGAATTCCAGGGCCAGCAGGAAGGCTCCCACGATGAGGAGGATGCCGCCTGCCACCCAGTCGCGACTGATGCGTGTCATGAGTCCAGTATGCGGTGGGCAGGACGGTCCGGCTCGGCCGCAGGCGCCACGCGCTAGCATGCTGCCCATGACCGTACCGACCGATGGCGCCTCGCCCTTCCAGATGATCGAGATCGCAGAAGACACGGACTCGCCCGCGTCCGGCCCCGATGCTCCCGCGTCCGGCGCGGTGTCGCTGAAGGCTGCCTCCGGGGACGGCGGGGGCGCGGAGGGCGAAGGTAGCGAGGGCGGGCATGCCAAGGTCGTCATCATCGGCTCCGGTCCGGCCGGCTTGACCGCGGCCATCTACGCGGCGCGCGCCAACCTGGCGCCCATCGTCATGGCCGGCTACGTGCCGGGCGGCCAACTGATGATCACCAGTGACGTGGAGAACTACCCGGGCTTTCCGGATGGCGTCCAGGGTCCCGAGCTGATGGACATGTTCCGCAAGCAGGCCGAGCGCTTTGGGACACGCATGGTGGACGTGGACGTGGAACGCGTCGACTTCTCGCAGCGACCCTTCCGCATCTGGGCGCCGGGCACGCAGTACACCGCCGACTCCGTCATCGTGGCTACGGGCGCGTCAGCCCTGTGGCTCGGCCTGGAGAACGAGACGCGGCTGCGCGGTCGCGGCGTGAGTGCCTGCGCGACCTGCGATGGCTTCTTCTTCCGAGGCAAGAAGGTGGCCGTGGTGGGTGGCGGCGACACGGCGCTGGAGGAGGCCACGTTCCTGACCCGTTTCGCGACGGAAGTGCGCATGCTCCACCGCCGCGATCAGTTCCGCGGCTCCAAGATCATGCGGGACCGAGCGCTGGAGAACCCCAAGATCTCCGTCAGTTGGAACACGGAGGTCGTGGACGTCCTGGGCGAACAGACCGTGAGTGGCCTGCGGCTGCGCGACACGGTCAGTGGCGAGGAGACCGAGGAGGACGTGGACGGGCTCTTCCTGGCCATCGGCTACAAGCCCAACACGGACATCTTCCGCGACCAGCTGGAGGTCGACGAGCGCGGTTACCTAGTGGTCACGGACGAGACCCACTCTCGCATCGAGGGCGTGTTCGTGGCCGGTGACGTGCATGACCATCGCTACCGCCAGGCCGTGACGGCCGCAGCGGATGGCTGCAAGGCGGCCATAGACGCCGAGCGCTGGCTGGAGTCGCAGGGCATCGCCGAGGCTGGTACGGCGTCTGCATGGTGATGGCCGCTCGCGCAGCGGAGCCTGAACTGTGTCCCTGAAGTCCAGGTCGGGAGGCCGGCCCCGACCGTCCGTCCTCACGGTCATCGGCACGCGACCGGAGGCCATCAAGCTGGCTCCAGTCATCCTGGCGCTCCGCGAGAACGAGGACGCTCTGGACTCGAAGGTATGCCTGACGGCCCAACACCGCGCGCTCGTGGACGACGTCCTTGATACCTTCGCCATCGCTCCCGACCTCGACCTCGACGTGATGACGGCCGGCCAGACGCTGGGTCGTTTGACGGCGCGAGTCATCGAGGGCATGGAGGGTGTGTTCATGCGTGAGCGCCCTGACCTGGTGATCGTCCAGGGCGACACGTCGACCGTTCTTGCGACGACCATCGCAGCGTTCCAGTGCGGAGTTCCCGTCGCTCACGTGGAGGCCGGACTGCGCACGAATGACCTGCGACATCCCTTTCCGGAAGAAGCGAATCGGCGCATCGCGACGGTCCTCACGAGCATCCACTTCGCCGCCACCGAGGCAGCGAGACAGAATCTGCTGCGAGAGCGAGTCCCGGAAGACGCCATCGAGGTCACCGGCAACCCGGGCCTCGACGCACTGCGGCTCGCGGCGGACGCCGACCGGGATCGCAGCCGACCCTCGTTCCTGGGGGATCAGGAGCGCATCATCCTGGTCACCGCGCATCGTCGGGAGAGCTTCGGTGAAGGGCTGCGGTCCATCTGCGAGGCCATCGCCACCATCGCGCGAGCTCGAACGGACTCGGTCCAGATCGTCTTCCCGGTCCATCCCAACCCGCAGGTGGAGGAACCTGTCCGCGCCGCGCTGGGCGATATCGACAATGTCACGCTGCTTCCGCCGTTGGCGTACCGGGATCTCGTCTCGCTCTTGCGGCACTCTTTCGTGGTTCTCACGGATTCCGGCGGCTTACAGGAAGAGGGGCCGGCGCTGGGCAAGCCGGTGCTCGTGATGCGCGAGACGACGGAGCGCCCCGAAGCGGTAGATGCTGGCAGTGCCATCCTCGTCGGCCGGGAGGCAGCCGGCATCGTCCAGCAGACGCTGGCACTGCTCGACGATCCCACCGAGTACGCACGGATGGCGGTGCCCCGGCCGATCTTCGGCGACGGTCACGCCGCCGACCGGATCGTCGCGGCCGTCCGGCGCCGGATGACCACTGATGGGTCCAGCGCGTGATGGCTGACCGGCTCGAGCCCGCGGAAGGCGGGGTGGCCGCACCACGAGTGACGTCCGCCACCCCCATCGACCGGACAGGCCATGCGAGCCGTTCGCTGCACGTGACGATCGTGGCGGCGAACACGTTCGAATTTGACTCGCGATTCCTGCGTTCGGCCACCACACTGGCCGAGGACGGCCATGACGTGACGGTGCTGGGCTGGGCTGGTCCCGGCTTGCCGGACCACGCCTCCCTGGCGCCCAACGTGCGTCTGATCCGGCTCCACGTGCCGCGGTCGATCAGTGACGCTCTGCGGCCGATGCCATCTCCCATCCGCCGTAGCATCTGCGCGCTCATCGGCCTTGATCCCGCCACAGCCGTGCTGCCACCGGATGCTCCTCGCGGCTTGGACCGGATCCGGCACCCCATGCGACGTCTCCTGGAGATACTTGCGAACACCCGCCGTGTCGGGCCGTGGACAGACCTCGTCGTGGAGGCCGCCCCGAAGACGGACGTCTTCCACTGCCAGTCGCTCGTGGCACTCCCGGTCGCGCGAAGTGCGGCCCGGAGGCTCGAGGCGAGGTTCGTGTACGACGTCGCCGACTACCACTCCGAAGCGGAGCGGCTGGCCCGGATGCCGTGGGTCGTGCGCGAGGTGGTGCGGCGTCGGGAGCGTGCCTGGGTGCGCGACGCGGCAGGCTTCCTGGCCGTGAGCGATCCCGTGGCAGAGCTGGTGACACGTCGTTGGAAGATCGCTCGCCCGGGCGTCCTCCTGAATTGCCCCCCCGCCTGGCGCCCAGAGGAGACCGGACCACCGGCCTCAGACCTGTTGAGACAGGCCACCGGGATCACCTCGGAGCGACCGGTGGTGCTGTTCCACGGCGGTTTCAGCATCGATCGGGGGCTGGAGGAGCTCCTTGCCGCGCTCGACGAAGGGACGCTGCGCGACTCGGGGATCGCGGCGGTGTTCATGGGTTATGGCCGGCTGCAGGGCTATCTCGAGGATCGTGCCAAGGTTGATCCCGAGCGCATCCACGTGCTTCCCGCCGTCTCGCCAGACGACCTCCTGCCGTGGATCGCCGGCGCGGACATCTCGTTCGTGGGACAGCCTCCGTGGACACTGAATCACCGCATGAATCTGCCCAACAAGCTGTTCGAGAGCCTGATGGCGGGCGTGCCGGTGATCGTCTCGGAAGACAACGAGCAGTGTCGCCTGGTCACGGCGGAAGGCGTCGGGGTGTGCGTGGACATCCAGGATGTCGGGGCTATCGCCGGCGCGCTGTCGTCCCTGATGAACGAGCCGGTCAGTGTGCGCTCGCGTCTGCGGGCGCACTGCCGTGCGGTCGCCCTGGGCAGGTACACATGGGAGCAGAACGCGGGCGCGCTGGTCGACCTGTATCGCCGCCTGGCGCAGCTCTCCGTGTGAGGTCGCCAGCGCCATCGGGTGAGCGGCGCCGCAAGGTCGTCGTCCTCGTCAACAACCCGTTCGTGACGGATGCCAGGTCGTGGAAGATGGCCTCGACGCTTGCCGCGGCCGGATATCGCGTGACCGTCGTGGCACGCGACGAGGCTGACGCGCCGCCCACGATGAAGGGTCAGCCGTTCGAGATCCTGCGTGTCGCACAGCCCACCCCTTTTGCACGACTGCCGCGCGCAAGGCTGCCGGACGCCGGCCCAGGCATCGAACCGACGCCTGCGGGCGGTTCACGGTTCGGGCGCGCACTCCTGAAACGCCCCCGCGATCTGGTGCGCTCTACCATCGGCCGCGCCCTTCAATCCGCTCGATATCTGCGTCTCACCAGCCAGTGGGCGCGCGACATCGCGCTCGTCGCCCCCCACGCGGATGTGTGGCAGGCCGAAGAGATGGTGACGCTGCCGCTGGCGCTGGCCCTGCGCCGTCGACTGGGCGGCGTCGTCGTCTACGATTCGCATGACCTCGATGTGCACAGCGCACGTTTCGCGCGCCTACCGCGTCCCTGGCGCATCCTGCTGGGGCGCGCGGAGCGGCGCTGGGCGCGCTCCGCCGACGCACTGATCTCGGCCAACGCGGGCTATGCCGGGGTCCTTGAGCGTGCCTGGGGTCGCAGGCCCACCGTCATCTGGAACGGGGCACCCCACTTCGATCCCGCCGATCCCCCCGAACGCCTGTGGCACGACCGCCTCCACCTGCCGGCGCACCTCAAGGTGGTGCTCTACCTGGGCCTGGTGATGCCGGGCCGCGGAGTCAGCCAGCTCTGCCAGGCGATGGCCCTGGTCCCCGATGCCGTGCTGGTCGTGGCCGGCTTCGGCGATGACTACGAGCGGTACCGCGCCGACGCCGCTGCGCTACCCCACGCGGATCGGATACGGTTCGTCGGGGGTGTGCCGCATGGCGAGATCATGCCCCTCGTCGCCTCGTCCGATGTCTCCGCCATGCCGGTCCAGGGCGACACCCTCAATCATCGGCTGAACGTGCCGACGAAGCTCTTCGACGCGATGGCCGCAGGCGTGCCGGTGGTAGCCAGCGACCTGCCGGGCATGGCGCCCATCGTGCGCCAGAGCGGCTGCGGCGAACTGTGCGACCCGGACGACCCGGTGGACATCGCGCGAGCCATTCGCGGCATCCTGGAAGCGTCTCCCGAGCGCCGGGCGGCCTACCGTGAGGCCTGCCTCAGGGCCGCTCGCGGAGCGTACGGCTGGGAGCGACAGGCGTCGACCCTCCGAGCGCTGTACGCGAGACTGCCCATGTCGGGAGCGACGTGCAACGACGTCTGAGGCGCCGAAGCGACCTTCAGCGCCGCAGGATTTCCTGCGTGACCTCGTCCGCCAGCGGCTCGAATGGAGACCGCATGGGCACGCGCTTATCGATGGTGATCTGCTCCGGCCGCTCGAGTACGGCCATCCGGCCGCTCTCGATGAGCATCCGGTCCACGGCTCCCATGGGGCCGGCGAAGATGGTCCAGGTGGGCACCCCCAGCAGCGCAGCCTCGCGGTTCATGGAGCCGCCCGCGCTGATGACGACATCTGCCGCGTAGAGCAGCGACGGACCGTCGACCGGCCGGACCGGGATGAGCACGCCGGCCCGATCCGCGTACTCGACGCCCTGCTGCCGCGTCCTGGGAAGCAGCACGATCTGCGCCTCGGCGGCCTGCAGATGGGAGAGGACGGCCTCGAACAGCCTGTTGTGGATGCCACGGTGGTACAGGCTCATCGTCGCTGGCGGACGCAGCACCGCGATCGGACGGCCAGGATCCAGCCCGAGCTCGACCAGGACTCCAGGATCAGGCTCGAAGTCGGCCAGGGTGACCTGCTCCTTGAGGCCCCGTATCGGCCGGTACCGCCGCTCGTCCAGCCCGAGCGCCCTGAGCGAGGCGAACGGGACGACGGCCGGGAACATCACCTTGTCCGCGAGCCTGAAGTTGACCCGGTGCTCGATCGATGCGCCCTCGTAGTCCTGGATGACCGTGTTGTGCACCCTCAGCAGGCGGCAGGCGACCGAGAGGTCGTTGGAGCCGATGCTGACGGCCTGATCGATGCCCTTCCCACGTGCGAATCGGGCGAGGGCGATGCTGCGGCGGGGCAGGTTGGCCGCCTTCCCACGAAGCGAAGCCCCGCCGTGCCGGCCCACCGTCGTGTGCTCGATGCCGTGAAGGTCCAGGAGCCCGATCGTCTGAGCGAAGTCGCGGGAGGTCACCAGCGTCTCGACGCCGGCCTGGGCCATGCGACTCAGGATCGGTCGGAAGAACAGGACCTCGGGGGAGTTCTTGATGTCGAACCAGACCTTCCGGTGTGGCCCGCTCCACCGCACTCCGCTCCGATCGTCCGGGATGCCGGTCTCACCGTGCGCCCCCGCTATCCCTTCCACGGGACGATAGTAGGCTGCCCGTTGGCGGTCCACATCGTTGGCGCCCCACGGTCGGTGGCCGGCGGTCCGGACAGACCATCCCCCCTGAACACATGATGGACATGAGAGTGCTCGAGAAGATCCGCAATCGGACGGCACGGGTTCGACAGCACCGCTGGCGCGTGCGCCCCTATCAAAGCCTTCAGCGGCACGTCGTGATGGGCGGCTCACCGCGGAGTGGGACGACCCTGCTGCGCCGCATCGTCGACCGGCACCCTGCCATGAGTTGCGGTCCGGAGATGGGCCTGTTCGTCCCGACGCGCTGGCAGTTCGACCCGTTGGCCGCCATGTCCGGTCTCCCGGCGGCTGATCTTCGGGAGATGTTCGAGGCCAGCCCATCGCAGGGCGCGTTCATCGACGCTTTCGCGGGTCGCTACCTGGAGCTTCGCGAGAAGCCGCGCTGGGCAGAGAAGACACCCCTCAATGTCCGCCACTTCGGGTGGATCCTGCAGCGATTTCCCGAGGCGAGGCTGGTCCACCTGATCCGCGACGGTAGGGACGTCATATGCTCGGCCGCGAAGCACCCCGATCGCTACTGGGTCGATGGTCGCTGGGTCTGGAGGCCGCGGCCGCACAGGCTCCAGGACCTGGCCCGGGCCTGGGTGGCCGACACGGGCTCCGGCATGCGCTTTCGGGGGGACGCTCGCTACCACGAGGTGCGCTACGAGGACCTGGTCACGCAGCCGGAGACCACGCTTCGGCAGCTGTGCGACTTCCTGGGTGAGCCCTTCGATGCCCGACTCCTCGAGACTGAGGATGAGCGGCCTGCCATGCCCACCGAGAGCCTCGCCACAGGTGGCGTGCCAGCGCCTTCCGACCGCGGTCCCGTCTTCACCCACTCCATTGGACGGTGGCGCCAGGACCTGCCGCCCGCCGAGTTGCCCGCCATCCTTCGGATCTGTGGCGACCGCCTGGCTGAGCTCGGGTACAGCGATGGGGGCCGCTGAGGCGGTTCAGTCCAGGTACCCGGCCTCCCGTAGCCGGCCGCCCAAGAGCAGCTTCAGCCAACGGCCGGCCGGGGTCCCGATACGCTCCCGCCAACGCCACGCGGCACCTGCATCGAAGCCCCGCTCCCCGCGACGACTGCCCTTGGAGACGACCTTCTGATCGAGCAACGCGTCGTCCCATCCGAGGCCGAGGAAGCGGACGAGCTCCTGGAGCGTCGCTCGCGGATCGGTCACGAGGTCCTCGAAGCGGACGAGTCGGTAGCGGTCCGGAAAGCGGCGCTCCAGCTCCCTGTGTCGCCGCAGGGCACCAGCCCAGGTGAGGGCGACCTGGTTGAGGACGAAGATCCGGAAGAGGAAGGGGATGCGCACGAGCTGTCGGTATGGGACGGTCACGGCCCGGTCCGTACGGCGTCTCAGTTCGGAGACGTAGATGGCCCGAGGGTCCCGGATCATGTGGATCACGCGCGCGTCGGGATACCACTCCAGCAGCGTCTCGACGTAGCCCAGATGGGCGGGCGTCTTCTCTCCGATGAGGCTCTTGCCGGTCACGTCCGCGTACGTGCGCATGACGGCCGTGAAGATGCCTCGGTCGGTCCGGTCGGACGCGAGCAGGTTCGCCTCGAAGGTCTCGCGCGGAACGGTTCTTGCGAGCCATCGCCAGTAGGGACTGATCTCGCGCAACCTGGAGCGTCGCTGGAATTCACCGCTCCAGATGAACTCCACCAGCGCGCGCACCGTGGCGTCCTGTCGCAGGTCGCCGAGCCGCCGGAAGTAGTGGCGCGCCCCTTCGCGATCGAGGAGGTGGCCCACGTAGTGGTTCTCGGTCGCCACCGCGAGCCGCGGGTGGCTATCGAGTACGCTGCGCATGAGGGTCGTCCCGCTGCGGCTGACCCCCACGATGAAGACGGCCTCCGGTTCACGGCCTCCCCCGACCTCTGGTGCGGCCTCCGCGTTCACGATACGAGGAGCTCCCTCTTGGCCCCAGCCAGCATCGACAGACCCTCCTCGCTCGGCCGTTTCGGGCGAACACGTCTTGGGGCGGCCGCCCCGTCACCCAGTATCGGTGCCCGCCGGTGACCGTGCCGTTGCTGGCACGTAACGACGTCCGGCTCTTTCTCACCAGTGCGGCCATCCTCTTCGTCGAACTGCTGCTCATCCGCTGGATCCCGGCCAACGTCCGCTACATCGGCTTCTTCTCCAACTTCCTGCTGATCGCCAGCTTCCTTGGTATCGGCCTGGGCATCCTGCTGGGACGCCACGGTCGACACGTCTCGCTCTCCGTGTTCGCGGTCCTGCTGCTGTTCACCGTGGGGCTCGTCATCCGGGCACAGCTCAACGTGCAGGTCCAGTCGGACGACGAGCTCTTCTTCGGACTTGCCGAGAGCGGCGCGGCCGATGTCAACTTCCTGGTCCTGCCGCTCGTGGTGATCTTGGTCGCATCCGTGCTGGCGGCACTCTCCATGCCCCTTGGGCCGCTGCTGCGCAGCATGCCGCCACTCAAGGCCTACGGCATCGACATCGCGGGATCGCTGGTGGGCATCGCCGGGTTCACCCTGCTCTCAGCGGCAGGCACCGGGCCGATGCTCTGGTTCATCGTCGTGGCCGTGCTGCTCGTCCTGTTGATGGCCGGCGTCGGCTTCAACGCCCGCTCGGCGGTCGGCCTGGCGGCCATGGCGCTCGTGCTCTTCGCTGTCCTGGTCCAGATAGCCGGGCGGCCCGGTGAGGTCTGGTCGCCCTATTACCGGATCTCGACGTACCAGGACCAGATCGGGCGGACCCACATCAACGTGAACGGCATCCCGCACCAGGCCCTTCACCGGGTGGACGCGCCCAAGGAAGAGTTCTACGAACAGATCTACCAGTGGTTCCCGGGACGGACCTACGAGCGAGTGCTGATCGTCGGCGCCGGCAGTGGCTCCGACGTGGCCCTGGCCCTGGCACGCGGCGCCCAGCACGTCGACGCGGTCGAGATCGACCCGGAGATCATGGAGCTCGGCGTCGAGCAGCACCCCGACCGTCCCTACGACGACCCACGCGTCACGCGCATCGTCAACGACGGTCGGGCCTTCCTGCGTACCACCGATCAACGCTACGACCTGGTGGTCTTCGCATTGCCCGACTCGCTGACCCTGGTGAGCACCACGGCCAACGTCCGCCTCGAATCGTTCCTCTTCACGGAGGAGGCCTTTGCCTCCGTTCGAGACCATCTGACCGACGAAGGCGTCTTCGTGCTCTACAACTACTACCGCGAGGATTGGCTGATCACCAAGCTCTCGGACATGCTGGAGGCGGAGTTCGGGTCACCGCCCTTGCTCCAGACGTACGACGCGCGCAAGGCGACGCTGGCCGCCGGCCCGCTGGTCACCGCGCTCGGCGGTGGACCGCCGCCCGGCGACACGGTCGATTCCGTGCCCGACGTAGGCCAGCCGACTCCCCGCGCTGCCAGCGACGATTGGCCATTCCTGTATCTGCGCACCGGCTTCATCGCTCCTTACTACTTCCTGGCACTGGGTGCCCTCTTGATCGGCGCCCTTGCCGCTGTGGCCGTGGGAGCACGCGCCACGGGCACCAGCCTGCGCCGCTTCAGCCTGCACTTCTTCGTCCTCGGCATCGCCTTTCTACTGCTCGAGACACGCAGCCTGGTGAGTTTCAGCCTGCTTTTCGGCACGACCTGGCTGGTGAACTCGCTGGCCTTCTTCGCCATCCTGGCCAGCGTCCTCCTGGCCGTCCTGATCAACGCCAAGTGGCCCATCCGCAGGCCCCAGTTCCTGTACGCCGCGCTATTCGTGACCATCGCCATCTCTTACTTGCTGCCACCCGAGTCACTCCTCTTCGACCCGCCGGCGCTGCGCTACGCGCTGGCCGCCGGCCTGGCCTTCGCGCCCGTCTTCTTCGCCAACCTGGTCTTCACGCGCTCATTCCGCGATACGAAGACGGCGGACATGGCTTTCGCCTCCAACCTGCTGGGAGCGATGGTCGGTGGAGCGCTGGAGTACCTCGCGCTCATCACCGGCTACCAGGCGCTGCTCCTGGTGGTGGCCGGCCTGTATGCCCTGGCTTATCTCTTCGCCACCCGCTGGCGTCGCCTGGCAGACGTCGATCTGGTCGCTGACGGCGACGAAGGGCACCTCCAGCGCGGTCGCGAGCAGGCCATCCCGACGGCCTCGACCTAGAGCTATGGGCTTCGGTCCCCGCGGAGGCATGGGCCGCGTGATGCGCGGTGCCAGCGCCGACCCGCCGCGCGTATCACCGGAACGCCGGGCGTCGACCTTCCGCAGGATCGCCGCGTTCTTCGTGCCCTATCGGAAGCAGATCCTCCTGGTGCTCCTGACCATCATCGTCACGAGCCTGCTAGGCCTCATCAACCCGTACCTGTTGAAGCTGCTCATCGATGAGGCCCTGCCCCAGCGGGACCTGGGCCTGCTCAACCTGTATGTCGGCCTGATGATCGTGGTGCCCATCGTCTCGGGCTTGATCGGCGTGGGCCAGACGTATCTCAACAACGTCATCGGCCAGCGCGTCATGCAGGACCTGCGCAACGCCCTCTACACACATCTCCAGCGGATGCCGCTGCGCTTCTTCACGGAAACGCGCACGGGCGAGATCCAGAGCCGTCTGGCCAACGACGTGGGGGGCGTCCAGTCGGTCGTCACGGAGACCGCCAGCAGCGTCTTCAGCAACCTCGTCATCGTGCTCAGCACGCTGCTCGTGATGTTCCTGCTCGACTGGCGGCTGACGCTGCTGTCCATCGCGGTCACGCCCTTCTTCCTGTTCCTCACCTACCGCGTGGGCAACATCCGGCGCCGTCTCTCCACCAAGACCCAGGAGAGCCTGGCCGATATCACCTCCATCACGGAGGAGACGGTCAGCGTCAGCGGTGTGCTCCTGACCAAGACCTTCGGGCAGCAGCAGCCGGCTATCGACCGCTTCCGCGTGGCCAATGCCAAGCTGGCCGCGCTGGAGATCCGCCAGAACATGGTCGGTCGCTGGTTCTTCATGATCGTGGGCACGATCTTCAGCATCACTCCGGCCCTGGTCTACTACCTGGCCGGCATCCTGGCCATCGACAACGACCCGACGGCGCCCAGCATCGGCGACATCGTGGCCTTCACCACGCTCCAGAGCCGGCTCTTCTTCCCGCTGGGACAACTG
This sequence comes from Chloroflexota bacterium, assembly GCA_030858685.1. Lineage (GTDB taxonomy): Bacteria > Chloroflexota > Limnocylindria > Limnocylindrales > CSP1-4 > Palsa-1032. The sequence goes on from JALZLU010000294.1 coordinate 12,010, forward strand.
CTGAACGTGCAGGTCGAGGTGCAGGGTGCGCTGGCCCTGTTCGATCGCATCTTCCAGTACCTCGAGATGCGCTCTGAGATCGAGGATGCGCCGGACGCTCAGGCCATCTCCCCGGCGGATGTCCGCGGACGCATCCGACTGCGGCACGTGTCGTTCCGCTACCCCGACGCGATCGTGGTCGAGCCACTGCCCGGGATGCCTCCCCCGGCGCCCGCGGCTGCGCCCGCGCAGAAAGATGACCAGGCCTCGACCGATGAGGCCCAGGCGGAGGTCCGACCGTTCGCCCTGGAAGACATCGACTTCGAGGTCCAGCCGGGCCAGCTGGTCGCCCTGGTGGGGCCATCGGGGTCGGGCAAGACGTCGACCACCTACCTCGTGCCGCGTCTCTACGACGTGCAGGAAGGGGCAGTTGAGATCGATGGCCTTGATGTGCGCTCCATCAAGCTCTCCAGCCTGGGCGACATCATCGGTTTCGTGACCCAGGAGACGTACCTCTTCCACGCCACGGTGCGCGACAACCTGGCCTATGCCAAGCCGGGCGCCACGGACCGCGAGCTTCAGACCGCGGCACGCCTGGCGGCCATACACGATCGCATCCGCGAGCTGCCGCTGGGCTACGACACGATGGTCGGCGAGCGCGGCTACAAGCTGTCGGGCGGCGAGAAGCAGCGCGTCGCGCTGGCTCGCGTGCTACTCAAGGATCCGCGCATCCTCATCCTGGATGAGGCCACCAGCGCGCTTGACACGGTAAGCGAGCGCCTCATCCAGACGGCTATCGAGCGGGTCATGAAGGGCCGCACCACCATCGCCATCGCGCACCGCCTTTCGACCATCCTGCGCGCCGACCAGATCCTGGTCTACGAGCGTGGCCGCATCGTGGAGCGCGGCACGCACGCCGAGCTGCTGGCGGCCGGGGGGGCCTATGCGCGGCTCTATCTGGAGCAGTTCGTGGGAACGGCTGCCGGGCCGGCGGTGTAGGCGGCCCCTGCCTCTGGTCGCCCGGGAGGACTCGCGGGGCCGACCGGGCTAGGCGACCTTCCAGACGCGCCACAGCGCCGCTGGGTCGCTCAGCGGATCGCCGTGGACCAGGAAGAAGTCGGCGGGGCCGCCCTCCCGGATGACGCCCGCCTCGGGCTCACCGAGCAGCTGGCCGCCTCGCCAGGTCGCGGCGGCCAGCGCCTCCCACGGCTCCAGACCGGCGGCCACGAGCGACTCGACCTCCCAGGCCAGCTGATTGGCGCGCAGCGAGCCGCCCCCGAAGTCCGTACCTGCGCAGACCATGACGCCCGCCCGGTGCGCCAGACGAACGCTCTCCTCGGCTCGCTCGAGGCGCGCCCGGATGGCCGAGACGCCCGCCTCGCTGGCGAAGCGCGGAAGCTCGGTGGTCCGCCCGAAGCTCAGCCAGGAGCGCATCAC
>JALZLU010000328.1 GCA_030858685.1 Chloroflexota bacterium
TCCACCATGAAGGCGGTGATACCGCGATGTCCGGCCGCTCGATCGACCGAGGCGAAGACCAGGAAGTGGTCGGCCACGTCTGCCAGGCTGATCCACATCTTGGATCCGTTCAGCACGTAGGAGTCACCGTCGCGGCGGGCGGTGGAGGCAAGGCTGGCCGCGTCCGTCCCAGCGCCCGGCTCCGTGAGCCCGAAGGTCGCCAGCTTCTCGCCACGCGCCTGCGGCACCAACCAGCGCTCCTTCTGCTCCTCCGTACCCCACTGCAGCAGGGTCAGTGAGTTCAGTCCCACGTGGACGCTCATGATCACCCGGAAGGCCGTGTCGCCGCGTTCCAACTCCTCGCACAGGATGCCCAGGCTGACATAGTCCATGCCCGGCCCGCCGTACGCGTCAGGGATGGGTGCCCCCAGGAATCCGAGCTCTCCCATGCGCGCGAAGACCTCGCGATGGACCTCACCCTTCTCGTCCCACTCACGGATGTGCGGTGCGATCTCGGCCGCCACGAAGTCACGAGCGGACTCCTGGACGAGGATGTTCTCGGCGGAAAGTGACAGATCGATGGGCATCAGGACCCTCAGGCGACGTGGACGGGCGGCCATCATGCCGCGTCCGCTCCCGGAGCGTACCGTGTGGCAGCCGGCCGACGCGAAGGGCTCCGGGCGATCGCGACGCACAAGCGAACGCCGCCGGGCGGGCGACCCAGCGGCGCAGGCGGAAAGAGTCGGGGAACGAGGAGTGTTAGCGGTTTCGAGCCAGAAAGGCCATCACGTCTTCCGCGCGGAAGCGGCGGTCGCCTCGCTTGCAGACACGATAGAAGGGCAGCTCTCCACGATCGCCCAAACGCTTGACCGTGTTCACGTGCAGGTGCAGCAGTTCTGCGACCTCGCTGGCGGTCAGCATCGGACCTAGCTCGTTGACGGCCATCGACGCCATGGCGGTGTGGTACCTCTTGGTGCGGTCAGGATCGGCTGATGCGGCTCGGAGTGGTGTCCACCGGCTCCCTTTCGGGCATGCAGGCTGTGGCGTGCCGGACTGACGGGATGAAGGATGCGCTGGCGTGCTCACGGGGCCAAGCCGTACTTCGGTCCGCTGGGAGCGGTACGGAGGGTGTTGCGTCCTGTCACAGGTCGTGCCCGGTGAGCCCCATCGGCCGCGCCTCGAACTCGGTGGCGGCGCCGCCCGGTCCGACCATCCGAAACGGCCCACTCTTGGCCACGTAGACGTTTCGCGCCGGGACGGCCACCAGCTCCCGCTCAGGGTAACGCAGCGCGGTCAGGCGGTGACCGTAGACGCAGCCGGTGTCGATGTCGATGGTCCGGTTCACCCACACCGGCTCGACCACCGGCGTATGCCCGTAGACCACCGTGGCCCGACCGGCATAGGCGGCGGCCCAGTCCAGCCGCTCCGGCAAGCCTTCGGCATCGACCCTGCCCGTGGTCAGCCCATACATCGCGAATTCGCGCACGCGCCGCGTCGATCTCCCGTGAAGCGCTTCGGGCAACCCGGCGTGCGCCACGACCAGGCGCCCGTCGTCCAGGACGAGGTGGTCCGGAAGACCCTCGATGAAGGCCATCACCTGCCTGCGGAAACGATCCTTCTCGCGGCCGACCTGCTCCAGCGTTTCAGCCAGGCCGTGTTTGATCTTGACCGGCCGTCCGAGAAGTGCACGCCGGAACTTATCATCGTGATTGCCCACCACGCATGACGCTGTTCCGGCGGCAACACTGGCCATCGCCATGCGCAGCACACCGACCGTATCGGGTCCTCGATCGACGAGGTCGCCCAGGAAGATGAACTGACGGTCGCCAGGATGGCGGATGACGTCATCGTCGATGGTGTAGCCGAGCCTGGCCAGGAGTTCTCGAAGCTCGGCTCCACAGCCATGCACGTCGCCCACGATGTCGTACCGCTGAGATCGCTCGGTCACCACACGAGTTTGTGGCAGGTCCGCCCATCTCGCATCGCGGCGCAGTGCGCGGCAGATGCCTCGTCGTTACATATCGCAACAGCCGTCGTCCTTGACCGTCGATCTGCTATTTGGTTGACAGCAGGCTGTAGCATCCGCGCACAGCAAGACGAAGCACGCCTGAACGAACTGCCCGAGCGGGGCGCCGGTCGGCGGCGAGATGGGCACGGCACGGCCGTCGACCTGTGAGGTTGGGATGCGTTCACCACGAAGTGGAGCGGCGGAGAAGGCGCCCGAGGCGGCACCTCCGTTCGTGCCGCGGGTGGGGCTCCTTCTGGATGCGCTCCCCGAGGCCGTGGTGACCACCGACACAGAACATCGCATCACCGGCTGGAACGAAGCCGCAGAGCGGCTCTTCGGCCTCTCCCGGGCCACCATGATCGGCGCCTCCGTCCTCGAGATCCTGGTCCACGAGCTCGGATCGGGCTCCGATGCCGACGTGAAAACCGCGCTGGACAGGGGCGAGACCTGGTCCGGTGGGGCCGCCACCCGGGATGCCGCCGGCGCGGCCCTCGAGCTGCGCTTCACGGCCGCCGCCATCGGGGCGCGCGACGCCTTCGAGGGATATGTCATCGTGGCCCACGACATCACGGCACAGGTACGCGCCGAACGAACGGCCGAGACGGCCGAGGTCCGGTTCGCCGAGTTCATGGAAGCGGCGCCGGCCATCGCCTACATCAAGGATCACGAGGGTCGCTACATCTTCGTCAATGAGCACACAGTTCGGCTCAAGGGTGATCCCGCGCATCCGGCCTGGCAGGGCAAGACCGACTACGACCTCTGGCCACCGACCGTGGCTGCCCTGATCCGAGAGAACGACGGATTGACCCTGGCCGGAAGGGTGCCCGTGGAGTCGATCCAGATCGTGTCGCTCGACGACGGACCGCACACGCTGCTCATGCGCAAGTTTCCCTTGCGCTCAGCATCCGGCAGCCCACTCCTGGGTGGCATCGGCCTCGACATCACCGACCGCGTACGCGCCGAGGCGAAGATCGCCCTGGGCCAGGAACGCGAAGCGCACGCAGCGCTCCTGGCGCGAGAGCGGGCCATCGTAGCCGACGCCCTGGGCAGGCTGCGTCCTGGCGGGACCGTGGAAACCATCGCCGCGTCCGTTGCCCGGTTGGTCCTCGACCTTCCCGGCCTCGACTTCGCCGCCGTGCTCCTGTTCGAGCTCGATGGGCGGGCCACACCGGTGGGACTGGCGCATGCCGTCGATCCGGTCGGACCGCGCAGCTCCATGCCTCTGCCGCGCAGTCGAGCGCTCTGGCGGCGCGCCAAGGACGGACCCTGGGTGGAAGCGTGGAAACCGTCGGCCACCGACCCTCTCGATCGCATAATCGAGGCGCTCGCTGTGGGGGTCCTTGCCTACGCCCCGATCAGCTCGGGCAGCGACGTCTTCGGCGTCATCGCGGTCGGCGCCGCGGGGCCTACGGGGAAGGTCGCACTGACGGAACGATTGCCAGCCATCGTGGAGTTCGCCGGACTCGCCGGAGCGCTCCTCGGATCGGGCGTGGCCGCGCAGGACGAGCTCCGAAAGGCTCGCAGCCAGATCCTCGCGACCATCGAACGCGGCCTCTTCCGGCCCGTTTTCCAGCCCATCGTCGAGCTCGCCGGGCGCACGACCGTGGGCTACGAGGCTCTCACGCGCTTTCGAGATCGCGTCCCGCCGGCGGTGAAGTTCGCCGAGGCCGCCGCGGCGGGCCTGGGGCTCGAACTCGAGCTCGCGACACTCCAGGCAGCTCTGGTCGCCGCTCGACGGCTACCTCAGGGTCTGGCTCTTCACATCAACGTGTCGCCGGCCCTGGTCATGGC